>JBBRVL010000009.1:0-28578 GCA_038246925.1 Chloroflexia bacterium | reverse complement strand
CCCTGATGTTGCCAAAGGGATAGCCGACGCCGCCGCGATAGTGCTTGCCGACGCCAAAATGAAGCCGATACGCGGCGACATGGTGGACGACAAGGGTGTATTCGCTCAGATAGGCCGCGCAGGCATCGATAACATCCAGTCGAACCGCAATAAGGAGATCATCAACGCTGCCATTCGTGCAATAATGGGCCTGGTGTTGGCGCTGGCCCTCGTCTTCTTACTCGAATATCTGGATAACAGCGTCCGCGATGAGCACGACGCCCGCCGAGTGCTTGAGATGCCGGTACTGGGAACGATACCGAAATTATGAACGGAGTTCAAAGTTCAAGGTTCAAGGTTAGAACGCAATACAACTTTGAACCTTGAACTTTGAACTCGTACCTGATATGCAACTTGACCTGAGACAGATGCTGAACGGGCTGCGGAAGCGGTGGTGGCTACCGCTGCTTGTGATGCTGTCGGCGGCTGCTGCGGCCTATATCTACACGAACGCGCAGCCTCGTATCTACCAGGCGCAAGTTACTCTGCTGGCAAGGCCGGTGCCGCTCAGTAACGAACTAGGGGAGGCCCTCAAGAAGACGTTGCGGACATACGCGCAGGAGCTTGGGAGCAAGACATTCTGGACCGAGGTGATCGACGACAACCTCATCCGCGATGTGGACGTAAACGCCCTCCCCGGCCAGATAGACGTGCAATCGCGGCCCGACGACAACTCGATAGTGATGAGGGTAGACAATACCGACCCGGAGAAGGCGGCGCTGCTGGCCGACCGATTCGCTAACGCCTTCGTAGAGAGACAAGCCGCCGAGAACCAGAACGTCAACCCAGGCGGCAATAAGATAGTGTGGACGATCTCGCAGGCTCCTGAGAAACCGCTCGATCCCTATACGCCACGCCCGAAGTTATACGCGTTCGCGGCTGCACTATTTGGGCTTCTTCTCGGCCTGCTGCTGGCTATAAGCGTCGAACTGCTCGATACCACATTGAAGAACCCCGCCGACATACAGCAATACACAGGGTTGAGCACGATTGGGGTCATACCTAGAGGGTAATTATGAATTATGAATTAGACGGCACAACAATATTTCATAATTCATAATTCCGACAGAGGAGGAAGTCGTTGGCGAACAAAGGGAAGAACAACAAGGGGGATGCCGGGGCGGGACTTGTGGCACATCTGGAACCTAAGTCGGCGGCAGCGGAGGCTTACCGGGCACTGAGGACGAACATCCAGTTCGCCAGCCCCGACAACCCTGTACATACCATCCTGGCGACCTCCACCAGCCCTGATGACGGCAAGTCAACCACGATAGCCAACCTGGCGATCACCTTCGCGGCGGCAGGCTCGCGCACCGTGTTGATCGACGCCGACCTCCGGCGGCCTCACCTGCACCAAATATTCGACCTTTCCAACGACTTCGGCCTGACCACCCTTGTGAGCGAGATGGCGCGTAGCAAGACCGGGGAGGAAAGTGTACGTCTCCCGCTCCAAGAGACCTCCATACCGAACCTGATGGTACTGACGAGCGGACCCGTGCCCCCCAACCCTGCTGAGATATTATCGTCCCAGCGCATGGCTGAGATCCTTGCCCGCCTGAAGAACAACGCCGACTATGTGCTCATAGATACGCCGCCCATAATAGCCGTTACGGACGCGGCAGTATTGGCATCGAGGGTGGACGGCGTACTGCTGGTGGTGAACGCAGGCAAGACCAAGCGCGACCTCGCTATCAAGGCCCGCGATATGCTAAAGCAAGTAAACGCCAACCTGCTAGGCGTGGTGCTCAATAACGCACAGATAGATAAGAGTGCGTACGCTTATTATGGCTAAACACGAGGAGCAGCAAACGCGATTATAGCTTAAAGAGAAACAGGGGCAGAATAGTTTAGACTCTGCCCCTGTTTCTTGCCCACGTGCATTTTCCATATCTCATTCTATTTTACAACCTGCACACCTACCCTGTAGTTAGCTCGCTGTATCACGTGTGGAGTCATACCGCTGATAATCAGCACGGCTTTGCTGTAAGTGCGCCCCGGCCCGGCGTCTTGTATAGTGAAATCTGCTTCGCCTGACGGCTTTACTTCTACCGACTGCGCATCGAAGCCGACATCCTTGAACTTAACGACGGCCAGGTAATATTTCTGGTCGAGTTTATTGGGCACGCGAACGAAACCCGCGTAGTCCCAGCTGGTGTCGCTCTCGGCATCATCACTGTAGCTCAGCTCTGGAATAGATATGTCGTCGATAGCTATGCCCTGGGCGTTGTAGCCGTCGTCGGTGATGTACTCGAAACGCAGCAGAAGCTCTTTCCCTGCGTAAGGAGTAAGGTTTATGCTCTCCGGCAGCCAGCCGCCGGCTGCGGCACCTCCTCTTTCCGCGCTACGGCCTGTATATCCGTTACCGTAGTTGGTGCCGTTCGGGTTGGCAGCGGTTGTATGACTGCCCTCCAGCGTGTCCCAGGTAACGCCGCCATCTGTCGATGCCTCTACGTAACCGTAGTCGAGGTCTTCCTCAACATCGAACCAGATGTGGAAGTTCAAGGTCGCGGTGGTCAGATTACGCAGGTCGAAGCGGCGGGTCATGGAGGTATCGGAGAGGTCGCCCCTGTTACTCCACCAGATGCCTGTGCCGCTGTGGGGCGTGGTAGGCACAACTCTGGCATCGGCTTCGCCTGAGAAATCTACCCTCAAGTTGCCACCATCGGTGGGAGGCTGCAACTCTATGTAATCCGCGCCGAACTGGGCAACGTCACCACTCTGCTCAGCCGGGAACGTGTCGAGCACAAGCTGGGGCGATGCCTCCACGGATCGGTCGGGGTAATCAAGTCCTGCTTCTTTCGCGCCGGGCAAACCGTCAACCAGGTTGGCGATCACCCACTTGCGAAACACGTCCGCAAAGCTATCTTCCTGACCTTCGCTATCCAGGGCGTTATCGAGGGCATCGCCTCCCTGGCCCGGCGCTGCCACGACTGCTTTTATTGTTTTGTCGCCACCGTAATTCGACCTGATAAAGTCGAGAAAAAGAAAAGATGCGCCATAGTTGGAAAGGGAGTCGTTCGGGTTGGCTTCCCAGGCGGTAAGCTGCACGTCTGTATCACCCATAAAGTGCGCATCGACGCCTACAACGTCGTAGTCGTTGATCGCCGAGGCTAGCACCGACGCACCCTCGTTCAGCCAAACGTCATGGTTGGGGCGCTCATGCCAGTGGATCATATGCTGGTATTCGTGCGCCAGTGTGCTCTCTACGCCCGCCATATCACCACCCGATCCAATGTCGATGTAGATCATCTCGCGCTCGTTGCTGAAACGGTTGATTGCGCGTGTGTACTCGTCGGCGGAAGAGTAATAGCCTCCAGCGCCGAATATAGAGGCGAACAGCACGGTAATGCGCGGGTCGTTGTCGACGCCCGGCGTCCACTCCGAGCCGAAGAGCCGCCTGTTGGTCGGGTAAATCTTCTTCTCGAAAGCATCGGCTATACGCGCCACCGCGCCCGAGCCCACCGGCCCGCCATTCTCGACGTACCAGTACGCGTGCTCCGTTACCACTGCGATAGTGGCGGTTGTAGTATAGTAGCGTTTCTCCGTGATATTACTGATGTTGAAAATATCGGCGTGCCTGACCTTATAATCGCCCGCAGGTCTGTCAGTGGTGCGTGGGACCTGCCCCCTTACTTTCTTCAATCGGGAGGTAATCGAATAGAGGTCGCGCACCGGCACCTCTGCTTCGTCCAGGATGCGCAGGGCCTCTTCAGCCGGGGTCAGAGGTCGGGCTGTAGCCGAAGATACTCCCGGTGATGTTGTCCCAACGCTGGTAGGTATGCGCGATGGCTGCGGTGTAGGCTGCAATGGGCCACTTACGCCGGTCGAGCCGGGCAGGGTGGGCGAGGCTAAAGCGACGGCGGTGGGTGATATGGGCGGGGGCTTGGCTATACGCTGGTAGTTGAGGGCGAGGAGGACCAGGCCCACTATCGCTACGAGGAGTACGAGAAACGCCAGCAAATGACGCATTCTATCAGATTTCTCTTTGGTTAGTGAGGGATCGTATGGGGAGAAAGACATTAGATTGGAGGTTTCACTTCCTGGGCCGAGATGGTCGGGTATAATTATCGCTGAATATAGTTTTCGGTATATCTATCGTCAGTGCATGCACATGGTATCACGTCTTCAGCCGACGACTTCTTACGCATAGATAATATGCGGCACGTAATCTTCTATGTCTTATTCCTCTGTGGATTCGCAGGCTCGGCCAGGAATATCCAGGCCAGATTGACACCCACAAAAAGGAGTAAACCTATCACTAAACCTTCAATCTCCAGCGGCGCGAGGTTGATGCCGACGACCTGGGCGAGCGCAGGGTTAAAAGCAAGTAAAGCAACAAGCGCATAGAGCGGGGCTATGAGCCATTGACCTACACATATCAACTGCATGCTGCCGGTGTCAGCCTTTGTAGTGGCGACTACCAGGATGGTCGATATGATACCGACCAATCCAGAAAGCCCAAACGTAAGACGCCAGATGATGCGCGCATCGTCAGGCACGAGCGCGATCAGGCACATGATACCGGGAAGAAAGAAATGGAGCGAAACGGAATATGACATGTGACGCCGGTCATCGTTCGCCATCCAGTCGTGATGCCTGAACTGTACCACGGCCCACCAGAAGCCGAGGAGCGTGAAGCAAAGCTGCGCAGCCGTTGAGTAAAAGTTCTCCAACTGTAAGACCCTCCCTTAGCCGGGGCAAATTGGTATTACCAGGCACGTAGGAGTGCGGAACTACTTTATTATACGGTAAAGTGGGGGTTAGGGGTTAGGGGTTAGGGGTTAGGGATTGGGGACGTGAAATAATCTAATCCCTAACCCCTAATCCCTTCGTCTACTGATGGCGAGCAGACTCATGCCGTTGAGGGTGACGAGGAGGGAGATACCCATATCAGCCAGGATTGCGCCCCAAAGAGGAAGCGCGCCGATGCTCGCCAGCACGAGGGCAATCGCTTTGGCTGCGAGCGAGATACCGACGTTGAACTTTATCGTGCTGACCGTGCGCCGCGATAGGCGGACAGCATATTCAAGGCGTGACAGGTCGTCGCTCATAAGGGCAACGTCGGCGACTTCGAGGGCGGCGTCTGTGCCTGCCACGCCCATAGCTATGCCGACATCGGCAGCCGCGAGCGCGGGGGCGTCGTTGACCCCATCCCCTACCATCGCTACCGGGCCGTGCTTATCTCCAAATTCACGGATTGCGTCTACCTTGCCGGAGGGAAGAAGCTCGGCGCTGAAACTATCCACGCCTGCTTGCCTGGCTATGGCGCTTGCGGTCTGAGGGTTGTCGCCGGTAAGCATGATAACATTCGATATACCTGCCTTCCGTAGCCCCTGTACCGACGCCTCAGCGCCTGGTCGGAGCGTATCGGCGAGGCCGATGAGACCAAGCACCGTTTCGCTGTTCCCCACCAGAACGGCGGTGTTACCCTGGGAGCTGAGCATATCGAGTTCGCCCACGGCACCATCCAGCGCTATTCCCTTCTCGTGGAAGAAGCGTTTGTTGCCGACGTAAAAGGTCTGCCCGCCGATATCTGCCTGAGCGCCGAGGCCAGTGGAGGCCACGAAATTGGCCGCTTCAATGGGTGCCGAGCCATTTCTGCCTGAGCGCGCTGCATGAACTATGGCCCGCGCAAGAGGGTGCTCGGACCGGGCTTCCACAAGCGCCGCCACCTGCAAAAGATTCTTGTCGTCGCCATCAAATGCATGTGCGGATACAACCTGCGGACGGCCAACAGTCAGGGTGCCTGTCTTGTCGAATGCAATAGATCTGACCTTACCCAGGGTTTCCAGGGTCGAGCCACCCTTGATGAGCACACCCCGGCGAGTAGCCGCTCCAATTGCCGCCACGATGCTCACAGGCGTCGATATAACGAGCGCGCAGGGGCAGGCCACAACCAGCAGCACCAGGGCGCGGTAGAACCAGTCGGCGAAAGGTTGCGATAGGAGCAGCGGAGGCACGATTGCGACCAGGGCAGCGCCCGCGATCACAATCGGCGTGTAAATAGCCGAGAAGCGGTCAACAAACTGCTGCGAAGGAGCACGGCGACCCTGGGCCTCCTCTACCATCTCAATAATATGGGCAAGCGTGGTATCATCGGCGGCGCGGCCTACCTCGATACTGAGCGCGCCTGGGCCGTTGATCGTCCCCGCGAACACCTCGGAGTCACGCGCCACGTCCACAGGCACGCTCTCGCCTGTGATGGGCGATTGGTCGATAGACGATGCTCCGGCGAGCACTTTGCCGTCAACAGGCAGGCGCTCGCCCGGACCAACGAGTACAACGTCACCTGTACGTACTTCGTCCACTGGAAGGCGAATGTCACGAGTCGCCTGCTTGCCGTTCGAGCCTTCGGTGCGGCGCACCAGGGCCGTGGCAGGTGATAACTCCATCAGGGAGCGTATTGCGCCGCGAGTCTTTTCGAGCGTATACGCCTGTAATGTGCCACCGAACGCGAACAGCAGCACCACAGTCGCCGCCTCTGCCCAGTCGCCGAGCGCGCCCGCTCCAAGTGCCGCTACTGTCATCAAGAGGTTCATATCGGCTCGCCCAGACCTCCCCGCGAGCAAACCGGCACGGGCAAAACCGAAGCCACTGATAACAACAGTCGCCCCGAAGAGTAGGTTGACGATCAAGTGAGGCACCAGTGTGAAGGAGAGCGCGAAGGCAACAAGGGAAAGCACAGCGCCAACCGTCGTAGTCAGGGCGCGCCGTTCACGCTTCCAGAAAGGCTCCCGCACGAGTGGTGAGCGCCTGGTAACTGGTGTTGCGCGGTAACCCGCCTCGCTTACTTTGTGCGCGATTGCCTCGCTCAGGCTCGTCTGTTGACCTTCGATGGGCACAACAGAAAGTCGAGCAGAGCCGAAGTTGACGGTTGCCGAGGTTACGCCGGGCAAAGCGGCAACTGCTTTCTCAATCGTGAGGGCGCAATCGCCGCAATCCATACCTTCAAGCGTGAACTCTAATGAGACTGACCGGTCAGTGCTTTCGACGTTGTAGCCGAGGTCTGATATGCGCCCGACAATAGAATCTCGCTTGACAGTCGAAGGGTCATAGCGCACGTCGGCGGTGGCAGTGGCAAAGCTCACCTCGGCGGATTCAACGCCAGGCATAGAGCTAAGCGACCGCTCGATGCTGATAGCGCAGTCGGCGCAATCCATGCCGCTCAGGCGTAGCTTTTCAGTTTTGTTCGTGGTTTCTATCATAGCAATTCAATTAATGGGAAAGCAAAGTCATTCGCCCCTGACATGCTCCAAACAGACTTCGAGGAGAGTGCGAATATGGGCATCGTCAAGAGAGTGGTAGATAATCTTGCCGTCGCGGCGGCTCTTGACCAGGCGCAGGCGACGGAGCACCTTCAAGTGCTGAGATACAGCCGACTCGCTTATATCCGCGATAGCCGCGAGATCGCACGTGCATAGCTCCTGGTTCAGCAGGCTGTATACGATCTTGGCGCGGCTTGGATCGGCCAACGCCTGGAATATATCGGCCAGAGACCTGTATTCAACCTGCGGCAAAAGCGAAGCACGCCCCGCCCGCACGCTTTCGGGGTTTACGCAGCGCACCTCGCACTCATCACCCCCCGGCTCGCGCTGGAGATATATCAGGCTGGTCAGCTGTTTTGTCTCGTTTTGTGTCTGCATAAGAATCTCAATTAAGTATACGCTAAATCGTTACGTTTGTCACGCTTGGTGATCCGAATACCAGAGATAGCTATAGTTATGTGCTGAACAACCCACTGAGGTATAGTGAACTCAGACTATTCAAAGAAGGATCATTTTAAGGATTTTGCGGAGTCAGTCGTGTCTATAGCATATCCAAATTCGGAGAGTTCAAAGAAGAGTATGATCCCAACAGTACAAGATCAAAGTATGTACAGCGTCAGTTTGACATATACAACAAGCCGTAGAGATGTAAGCTACTTGCCGGACTTTCAGAATGGGAAGCACAACAAAATACCTTTGCACATGCTCATACTTGCAACTGTGTTTGTGCTCGTGATCCTCAATGCATGCTCAGGTTCTGGATGGGCAAGTCCTCCTCAAAGTGCCCAGAAACCGCCTATACATCCTGGGGCTGGTCCAATACAAACCAAAGAAGTAGATGGTGATTATGGGAAACCAACCCGCATCATCACGTTTCCGACAAACGCTGACTCTGAGAATATCTTGACCTACTACAAGAACACATTGCTACAGGATGGTTGGGGCGTTGCCGATCAGGAGAATCCTAATGAGCTTCACTTTTATTGGGTTGCTGGATGCCCAGTGTTTGGTATGAATGTATTGACTGAACCAAGCATCAATGGAGAGACGGCAGTTGAGATAGAGATAACTGAGACGCCATGTCACTAGATAGGTATTATGTTGCAGATGTGTCCCTACAGATGTTCGGCAAGCCGCAGAAGTAAGCCGGTGTGGGTGAGAGGCTTGCAGCCATCAGAAATATATGTGCAAAACCGCTTGAAACCGAACGCGGCGGGTGTAACATCCTTGCACCCTGGAGCAAGGGTCAAGAACAACTAACAATTGAAGATTCGTTGAGGGGAAGACGATGCGCACAGATTGGATACTCTTTATCTTCTTGAGCCTTTTGTGGTTGGCCGCCGGGGGGCTGCCTTTTCGATCTTTGCGCAGACGTAAATGATCAAGGACACCGGCCAATCAGTAATCCTGCTTGACGATGAGGCTATGCGTCGCGCGCTTACTCGCGTTGCCCATGAGATCCTGGAGCGTAACGGCGGTTCCGAAGGATTACTCCTGCTGGGCGTGATGACGCGGGGCGCACCTCTTGCCCGCCGTATAGCCGCTCTTATCAAACAGTTCGAGGGGGTGGAAGTGCCGTCCTCGGAGCTTGATGTCACGCCATATAGAGATGACAGGGGCAAAGAGGCTGACAACAGGCTCTTCGATACAGCCCGCCTCGCCGACCCTGAGCGCCCTCCCCTATCGCTGATGCAAACACCGCCCGACGTGGAGGGGAAGCGTATCGTGCTCGTGGACGACGTGTTATATACGGGACGCACGGTACGGGCGGGCATAGATGCCATCATGGATATTGGTCGCCCAAACGGTATACAGCTAGCCGTGCTGGTTGACCGGGGCCACCGCGAGCTGCCGATACGCGCCGATTACGTAGGCAAGAACGTGCCGACCTCCCACACCGAGCGCATCCAGGTCCATCTTGTGGAGACTGACGGCACGGACGAAGTGCTGCTGGTCAGGGGCGCGCTACCTGTGTAATTTACGTATGACGGAACCGCCAAGACGCCAAGAACGCCAAGAACGCCAATAGTTCGCTACGCTCATCTCGCCAAGATTTTTAGGGTTGGAAACGCAAAAGCACAGTGAGAGCAATAGCTTCTTGGCTTCGCCAATTCATTACGCTCATGGCAGAGTTATTCTTGGTTTAGTTTGTAGCTGTTAGCTGATAGCTAATTCAAAACAATAAAGAACTTGGCATTCTCTTGGCGTCTTGGTGTCTTGGCGGTTTCGTCGTCGTAATTCGTATTTATTGCTCCCGGCGAATCTTAGCGCCGAGCGCTTCCAGGCGGGTCTCGATGGACTCGTAGCCGCGGTCTATCTGGCGGACGTTATAGATTGTGCTCTTACCTCGGGCGCACAATGCCGCCTGCAGGAGGGCCATACCGGCGCGTATGTCGGGGCTAGTAATATCTTCCCCGTGGAGTCCGACTTTGCCGACCACAACCGCCCGGTGTGGGTCGCACAGCACGATTCGCGCACCCATACCAATGAGGCTGTCTACGAAAAAGAGGCGGCTTTCGAACATCTTCTCGAAGATAAGCACCGTACCTTCGGATTGAGTAGCAGTCACGAGCACGATGCTCATCAGGTCGCTTGGGAAGGCGGGCCAGATGCCGTCGTCTATCTTCGGTACGGCCTCGTGGACATCGTAGGCTACCTGGAGGTCTTGCCCACCAGGCACGATCATATCCTCACCTTCGACTTTCACACAAACCCCCAGCCTCTTGTAGACAAGGCAGGTCATGCGCATGTGCTCGGGAACGGCCTTGCGTATCCTTAGCTCGCCACCCGTGACAGCCGCCAGGCCGATGAAGCTGCCTACCTCGATGTGGTCGGACATGATGGTGTGCTCGCCACCATGGAGAGCCGAGACACCCTCGATTTCGAGTGTGTTAGTGCCAATGCCGCCGATTTTCGCCCCGAGGCAATTGAGCATACGGCAGAGGTCCTGCACGTGAGGCTCGGAAGCGGCGTTAAAGATGGTAGTCTTTCCTTCGGCCAGCACAGCGGCGAGCACCCCTTGCTCGGTGCCTGTGACGCTGGCTTCGTCGAGGAAGATGTCGGTCCCACGCAGGAGGTCTACCTGCATGATGTACTGTCCCCCATCGACCTCAACAGTAGCGCCTAACGCTTTCAGGGCCAGCAGGTGGGTGTCAATGCGCCTGCGCCCAATAGCATCGCCTCCTGGCTGACCAACGACCGCGCTCCCGGTACGCGCCAGAAGAGGGCCTGCCATCAGTATCGAGCCGCGTACCTGGGCGCCAAGCCCACGGTCGGGCTGCTGATTTACCTGGCGAGCGTGCAAGCGGATAGTGCGCTTGCTCAACAACTCGGAGGCATCAACCTCTACACCCATGCCCCGCAAAATATCAAGCAACGTGCGTATATCAGAGATGTTAGGGACGTTATGTAAAGTAATGGGCTGATCGGTCAGCAGGCAAGCCGCAAGCATGGGCTGGGCCGAGTTCTTGTTCCCAGCCGGGGTGATCTCCCCATGCAGCGGGTAACCGCCTTCAACGATAAGTCGTTCCATTCGACTCCTTTAGTAGCGATGAGTGGTGAGTGATTATGCCGACGACGACTAACAACCAACAACTAACAACTGGCAACTCGTCACCTCGTAGCACGCAGGGTTAAGCTGTAGTAGATAGTGCGCCCCAGGGGGGCTGTCAGTTTGAGCCAATTGGTTCCTGCGTGGAGGGCATCGCCTGAGACGGCTATAGAGACCGTGCCTGGGTCGTCGAGTTGTGGGGATGCCTGCACAAGGTGGTCATTCAGCAAGATAGTAGGCGCGCCACGTTGGGGTTTCTCTTCCGACTCTGCGGCATAGAGCGACAACGACCAGATAGCATCACCAGTCTCCGTATGCGTCCGCCAGCCGGTGCCCTCCCTGGAATCCATCAGTGCGCGGGCGGTCGCCTCGGCTGCTGTAGCGTAATCGGACGAACTGAGTGGACCGAAGCGCCCTTGCCGGTCGATGTGGCTAACCGCCACCAACGCTTCCAACAGGGGGCCAGAAGCGCGAGCCTGGCCGCTTGCCTCCAACACTATCCTGTCGATCAGTGCGAGAGCGTCCTGCGAGGCTCCGGCCTGCAAAAGTGCCATTGCAAGCCAGGCCTGACCGTTGATCGATAGCCCTTCTCCTGGCTTATCCCCGATGTGCGCTATAAGCGGACGGGCCATTTCAGCATCGAGGATGCCATATATCGACAGTACATAGAACGCCCTAGCCCTTTCGTCAAGGGAGGTCTGCGCGGACGGACACACGGGTCCGCCCCTACAGTCGGGCAACGGCTTACCGGCCTGGAACGACAGGTACGCCAGCCCACGGTTGAGCAGCGTGCTATCCACATCGGGCGCGGAGGCATCTCCGGCAGAATCAGTCCAAACTAGGTTATAGCGCCGCATCGAGAGGAGAATATACGAGGTGGCGGCGACACTGCTTGTCCCCTCAGCATTCACTCCCTCCAGACCCCAACCGCCGTCAGGGTGCTGTGCGGAATAAATCTGCTGGAGGAGAAGAGAGCGCTCCACGGCAGAGTATGTCAACGAGGGCGGAATAGAAGCGCCAACTCTGCGGTAGGCGGATGCGACTGCCGCTACCGAGCTTAAACGAGCCGCAGCCGCCACTGCTCCACCACCATCGCCGCTACCCGATGGCAGTGCTGCCGCGATCCCGCCCAGCGTTGTCAGCAGTGAAGTTGAAGCATGGATTTCCAGTTCTACAGCATCGTCCGAGAGGCCAGAGGGAACCTGCACGCCCACCATACGCTCACCTGAGGCCGAGCCTGAGACGTAGGTGGTCTTTGTATGTGGGTTATCGACCGCCTGCACTACGAGAGGCCACGAACCCTCTATGCTCGCGCTCGGCACGAACGAAAAGGTTACCGTGGAAAGCCCCGACTGCAAAGGCAAAAGTCGCCAGGTAAGTTGGCCCCACCCGCCCGCACGCAACTCTATTGGCTGCGAAGCGTTTCCTAGTACAACCACGCCAGGACCGCCCACGGCGCGCACGCCTGTCGATAGAGCTTGCCCGGTCGGGTTGTGGACAATAACGGAAACCGTCTGTGCCTCCTCTGCGACAGCGTGCTGGGCCGGTGGGACTTGCACTACAGGGCCTGGCAATACCCGCAGTACTGACCACGCCCAGGTGCGGCTGCCGTCAAGTGCGGCGGCCTGAGCGATCACGTACCACAGGCCAGGCATAGCCGGGGCGGAAAGTGTAGCAAGCCCCTTACCCTCTGCGTTTATGCTGATGTTAGGTTCCCAGTCATGTGGCACGCCCTGAGACGAAGCCCCGGAGACCGGGCGAAACTGAACAGATACGTTTCCGGCCAGCGGCTGGTCGTCCTTATCACGCAGGTCAAAAGTGACCGGGAGCGCCGCGCCAGGGGAGACCGTGTCTGCCGCGGTTATCTGGAGTGATACGTTCGGGTTCTGAGGAGGCAACAGTGGCAGTTCTCTGGTGGCGTTGGTGTTAGCTCTCTGTACGAGAACGCGCCCACCGGCAAAGCGGGCGGGGATAGGCAAAGTCACATCGCCGTCGCTGTTGTCGTTCAAGTCAAGTGACCAGGATGCTTGTTCGCCGGATGGAGCTTGAGCCAATACGAGCAGATCGCTTCCAACCGCCTGCGCTTCAAGGCTGACCACCCTCAGACGAATGTTTCCTTCCTCTACAGGTGGCGCTATCACGGCTACATCCAGAACAGGAGATACAAGCTGGCGCACTCCCGCGAGCGCACTCCTGGGCGAGGTCATGTCGAGATAAGTTGTCGCGGAGCCGTAGCGCTCTTGTGATGCCGCTTCAACTTGAAGATAAAGGCCAGGCTCATTATAGCTCGCTGTCCAGGGAGGTAGAGGCAGTGTTACGCTAGCACGACCCTGCGCGTTCGCAACCACCCTTACTGCGGAAGAAGTCCACCTATCCCCCTTTATACGAAGCGTGGCTGTAATGGCAGCCCCCTCGGCGGGCGCTCCACCCTGCCCCAGAATAGTCACGGTGTAAGTGAGCGTCGAGGTCTGGCCTGCCTGCAAGTCCAGCCCTGGCACAATGTTTATTGTGAGGCCATCATTAATCGGCTTGACTACATCGAGGGGGAAATCGCGCGTGCCCAGCCCGGAGCTAACCCGCAGCGTATAGCGCCCAGCTAACAGGTCGGGTGACAGGTTGAAGAGGCCGCTGGTGCCGCCTGTACTGTCGGGTTTCAACTTGAGGAGCGATACAGTCGCCCCTCCGGGCATGAGCAGAGAGACCGACACATCCCGTTCGGCTACTGGCGTACCCTGGGACATACCATCGGCTGAGCCGGTGAGCACCTGGAAGTTGACATTCTGACCGGGAAGATACGGGGAGCGGTCGGTCTGCAATATTAGCTGAGAATCAGTTTGTATGACCTTGCCGCCACACTCTGCGATATCCGCACTGCATCGAAAGGCCGCGAAATGCCCGGCTGCATCCTGCGCGATAGCAAGGCTGGCTTGCGCGCCCTTAGAGGAAGAATACCACAGCCCTGTGTCCCCTGTGAGGCCTTTCTCGATGAGAGCACCCAAAGGGGAATAAAGTGATACTTCGGCGCTTTGCCAGGCATGGGCAGTGGGTCCGGTCGCCCAGAACGGACCACCCGGCTCGGTTAGAATGAGGCTGCCGTCAGCCACAACCAGAACCTGCCAGTCCAACAGCATCTCGCCTTTGCTTGGTGCCGTGATCGTCAGGAGGTATATGCCTGCTCGTAGCTCGGAGATCTCGGCGGTGCCGTAAGCCCCGGCCTGTGAATCCAAATGGATTTGAGCGTCACCGAAGCTCGAAAGACCGCCCAGAATACCCGCAGGCAATGGTCGAGGCCAACCGTTTGCCTCGGCACCGAGAGCCGACAGCCGGTCGGCTGCGAGCGCATATAACTTGAGATCGACGTTGCTCAGAGCAGCATCGTCAGCGTTCGGAAGAGATGCGTTGGAAGCAACCGCTTCGTACTGTATCTTGAGCGGGTTGTTCAGGGTCGTCAGTGCTAGGTGGCCGTCGACGAAACGCAGCCTGGGCGTAGGCAGGGCTACGTCATACGTGAACTGATAGGGCTGGCCCAGGGTCTCGCCGGAGCGCGTTCGGGCGAGCGCCCCGATATATAGCGAGACCTTACCTTCCGGCAGCGCCCGCGCAGGCAAGACCGAAAGCTTCTGGCCTTCAACGTCCCACGATAGCGCAACGGGAATCTCTTCTTGGGAGCCTACGGCGCGGAGTGAGGTGTGCCTTGCCGTCTCCGCCGCATCCATAGGTGCGCTGAAGGCAAAAACGAGTGAAGCGCCTGGGGAAATCGTGGCAAAGTCGAGCGGCAGGTCGGGCAGCACAGAGGGGAGATCACGAGTGCGGAATGACCAGGAGATAGGTTCATCGAGCGGCGTTCCCGCTATGGAGCGAGCCGTACCGCTGAGGACAACGCAGTAGGTTACACCCCGGAGAAGCCCCGGCGAGGTGGGCGAGAAACGGACTTCATTATCCGCATCCCAGCTGAACGCTCCAGAGGCAGGTGGGTCTATTTTGAGGACATTCTCGACGGATGTGCGGTCCATCGGCTGGTCGAAGCGCACATGAAGAGGCTCATCCAGGGCGACATCGGTTGCATCGGCGGCAGGAAGTAGGCGCACCAGGTTGGGAACGGTTACTGGACCGCCGACACCCGTGTAGCCGGACGATACCGCCGGGATAGGGGAGACACTCACGGTGGAACTCGTCTCTCCAGACACTTCGAACCCGAGCTTATCATAGCCCCACCAGGGTGCAAGCAGATTGAGTTGGTAAGCTAGTGCCGTTACCGTGACCATACAAGCCACTGCTACCAGAGCAATGCGCCGAGGAGAAGGGTCGAAGCGAAGCAAAAATCCCAGGCCAGGACCACCCAATGGCAACCGCATCCGGTGGGTATGCGAACTGCGCGAATTAGAGGGGCTATGTCGTGCGGCAGACGGTCCACTCTGCTGACGCACCGTCTGCAACACCGCCGAGCGAACGCGGTCGGAAGGGTGAGTATCGGGCACACCTTTTAGCAGCACTTCGGCCTGCCGCACGCGCGCCAACCAGGCAGCGCAATCATGGCACTGCTCCACATGGTGCAGTAACTCCTGCTTTTGGCGGGGAGTTACCTCGTTATCCGCGTAGCGCGAGATCAGCTCGTGGTAGCGCACGCAGCTCAAAGCTCACCCTCTTTGGGATTGTTAGTTTGTATGTATGCAGGTGTAAAGCGAGATTTAGACTTCAAAGCTTTTCGGCGGTTCACTACTATTTGCGACACGAGTGTAGGTCTGAATGAATTGCTCGCGGGCGCGGGCGAGGCGGCTAAAGACCGTGCCCTTCGGTATCTTCAGGATTTCGGCTATCTCCTCGCACGAGAAGCCCTCGACCGAGCGTAGAACAAGGCAAACAGCAAGCGCGGGGGGCATCTCATGAAGCGTGCGGCGCACCATCATAGACTCGAGCACTTGGGGGGTGAAGTCGTCCGACGTGAATTCGCCGGTTTTTTCATCCTGTTCCAGGATTGGCATCCAGGTGATGAGCTTACGCCTGCGGAGGATGTCGAAGCAAGCGTTAGAGGCAATGCGGTAGAGCCAGGCGCTGATGTTCGAGTCGTGGGCTATGGTACGGATATTCTGGAATGCCTTGAGGAACGTCTCCTGAGTGACATCATCGGCTACTTCCGTATTACCAAGCAGACGGTAGACATAGCGGTGCACGGGCATGCTATAGTGCTCATAAATGAGCACGAACGCTTCTTCGTCGCCGTTGCGCGCCCGGTCGATAACAGCTATATCCATAAATCAGGCCTCCATAACGGTGGATGCGGCCCACACCATGCGTAAGCAGAGGGGCGGCAGAGAAAATCAGGAGTGGCCCTCTGATTATAGGAGGGATGGAGGATTGTAGTCAAGCTGAGGGACTATAACAAAGCTATTAGTTATGCATGACCTTGATGCCTTACAATTGTCCTCCGTCCTCACGATGCGATGATTTCTCAGACTTTTCCTACCGCCCTCCCATGATGCGGTCAAGTTCGCCGGAGGCACGTAGGTGTAAGATGGCGCTATCGACAGAGGAAGCGAGCGCCGTCGCCTGCGCGGGAACCGCAACCACATAAGGCTCCTCGGTAATTTGAGGCGGCACAATTGCAAGGATACCAGGTTGGGACGTCATGTAAGCCTGTGCGGAGACACCATCGGTTATTGCAGCATCCAGATCGCCTCGTACAAGGGCATCTAGGGCCTCGGCGGAAGAATGATAGATCGAGCGCACCTGCATATCGGGCGCTACTTCCCGTGAGATTCGTCGGGCCTCGGTGTCTGCTGCCGATCCTTTTTCGACGCCTACACTTCTGCCGTCGAGGCCCTGCACAGACAGGATGCGGCTGTCCCCTGAACGGACGAGCAGAACTTGTCCTGCCTGATAATAAGGCGTGGAATACCGGACTTTGTCCATCCTCTCAGGGATTATTGGCAGAGCAGAGATAAGCATGTCTACTTCGCCCGCTTCCAGGGCATCATAAAGAGTGTCGAGGGCGTATGTTTTGAACTCGACCTGCGCTCCGAGGTCAGCTGCGATGGCTCCTGCGAGCGCGGCGTCGTAGCCTGCAACCTGGCCGTCAACCAGTGTATCAAAGGGAGGATACGTCGGGTCTAGCCCTACGCGGAGCACACCTCTTGCCTGCACTGCCTCCATGTACCTGTCGGCAGGGTGCTGCTGCCCAAGCCAGACGAGCGTGATCATTAGGGCGAGTGAAACTATGATTGTGAGATCAAGTAATCGGCGCATAAATCCCTTCGGGAATTATGAGTTTTGAATTTTGAATTCTCGCGCTGCCATTCTAATCCCTAACCCCTAATCCCTAATCCCTAATCCTATCGCGTACTTCTGCACTTCGAGATAGACGGCCCTGGGCGTGAAGTCGGGGGTCAGGAAAGTGTAGTTGTCGAAATAGGTGTAGGCGGGCCTGGGATAGCGAAATGCCCATAGCATGACGGCTTTGCACCAGGGCCACTCCTCGGCGGCTTTTCGGTAGGCAGCTATAGTGTAATCTACGCGCTGGTACGGCTTTACCGCGAAAGACCAACGTGGACTATCGTTCCACCCGCCCTCGGTGATATAGACCGCCTTCGCGCCATCACTGTGCGACTGCATGACCTTGTGAAGCTCTTCCACACGGGCAAAGTTTAGCTTATTGGGGGCGGGCGCATCGTCGGGGGAAGCCGTTAGACCATACGTGTGGGCGGCTACGGCATCGAAGTATGGGACCGCGCCCGCCTGGTACATCTTTTCAAGGTAGACCAAGTCATTGAGTGCGACTGTGCTCCCCTCGCGTTCAAGCGTAGGGGCCATGCCCGCCATCAAAACGGTAGCGTTTGGATCGGCTTCTTTGGCTCGACCATAAGCAATCTTCAGAAGCTCGGTGTATGCAACAGGGTCGGGTGGACGCTGGCCCCACTCGGCGGAAATATTAGGCTCATTCCAGATGATATAGTGGGAGATACGCCCCTTGAAGTGCGATACGAAAGCGAAAACGAAGTCCCCATAGTCGGCATAATGCTCACGGTCAAGATACTTCCAGGTGGTGTCGAGAGGGCGCGCCCAGTCAGGAACGGCATCAATGCGGGCCAACAATGTAATCCCCTCAGCTTTTGCGGCATCCGCCACAATGTCTGCGTGCTCCCAGTCGAAGCGGTTGCGGTCGGTCGGCTGGATGTAAGGCCAGGGAAAGAACTCGGTCGCCCATGTGCCGCCCATCTCACGTAACATCCTGAACTCGCGCTGGATTTTCTCTGGGTCAGGCTCGTCGGTCAGGCGCGTATGCATTCCAATCTTTGGATTTTGGGTTTCGGATTTTGGATTTGGGATTGTTGGGGTGGGGGTAGCGACAGTTGGAGTGGCGACCGGAAGGCGGGGAAGGAAACCTGCTAGGAGAAGGACAGCGGCCAGAAGTATTATGGCCTGAGCGTATAAACGCCGAGCTTTAGGGGTCATGATTAGAAGGTACTATAGTCCATAAGAATGTTTGCTTCAATCTTCAATGCCTAGACCCGTTACTACGAAGTGCGGGCCTTCAGTTCCTGGCTGAAATAATCGCCAGCGTTCATAATTGAGACTGTCACAAGGAAATACTTCTAGCGAATAGCCCATACTCATCCTGATCCAAGCAGCGCCCGTATGGTCTGCTGAAATGCTCAACACTACGGGCCGCTTTTCTGATGTCTGCGAGAAGAACTCTGCAAGGCGCTCGCTACACCAATTTTTTCCTGGTTGTGCCTCTTGGAGATCGTCGTAGGGATTCCCTTCTGGAAAATGCCTATCCATTGAACCTACGACTATACCTGCAGGGCCTACAAGTCTCCACTCGCACTGAACGTGGAGCGAATATTCCCTAACCTGCCTTTTGGCCTTCTTGCCAAGACGATAGTCACCAACCGAGCGGATCGCGCCGAATAGGAACCACTGTAAACCAGCATATCCAGAGCTTTCGAGTGGAAGCCCCACTAAAACCCGTAGACCTTCCTCAATCTGCTCCTTTATCAAACTTAATAAGCCCTTGCAAAGATCCAGTGCGCGTCACTCTCGCCACCACAGACTATGCACTTGCCCTTGTCGCCGGGCTGGTCGAGGGGTTTGCAGCGGTTGGTTGCCCTGGTGTCTTCTTTGATCTTGTTCTCGCATGCGGGGTCGCCGCACCAGAATATATCTACGAACTGGCGCTCCTCTACGGCTTGCTTTAACTCATCATAAGTGGAGGCATGGCGGGTGTTGGATTGGCGGAAGTCGAGAGCGCGTCGGTAGAGTGACTTCTGTATCTCGTCGAGCAGATCGGCTACACGCTGGTTAAGTGTGTCGACGCCAACTACTTCCTTACCTTCTTTGCCGGGCCTGTCGCGGCGGGCGACCATAACGCTGCTGTTCTGCACATCGCGGGGGCCGATTTCAATGCGGAGTGGCACGCCCTTTAGCTCCCATTCGTTGAACTTCCAGCCTGGGCTTTTGTGCTCGGCGGCATCTACCTTTACCCGCACGCCTGCCTTCTTCAGCATGGTGGACACACGGCCTACCATATCCATGACATCAGTCTTCTCCTCATCCTTACGCCAGATGGGAATTATCACCACCTGGTGAGGTGCGACACGTGGGGGCATTATGAGGCCTTGCTGGTCGCCATGCACCATGATCGCGCCGCCGATTACGCGGGTTGACATGCCCCAGGAGGTCGTCCAGGCGAACTGCCGCTCGTTCTTTTCATCGAGGAAAATGAGGTCGTAGGCGCGCGCAAAATGGTCGCCGAGGTTGTGCGACGTGCCTGCCTGGAGAGCCTTCCCATCGCCCATCATAGCCTCGACTGTGTAGGTCCTGAGAGCGCCGGGAAACTTCTGGTTCTCGCTCTTGAGGCCGGGTATTACAGGTATTGCCATCTCCTCTTCCAGGAAGGCGCGATACACTTCAAGCATCAGGCGCGTGCGCTCTTCCGCCTCCTGCTCCGTAGCATGTGCCGTGTGGCCCTCCTGCCACCAGAACTCGGCGGTGCGCAGGAATAGACGAGGCCGCTTTTCCCACCGAAACACGCTGCACCACTGGTTCAGCAGCACGGGCAGGTCGCGGTACGACTGTATCCAGCGCGACATAATGGGGCCGATGATCGCTTCCGAGGTAGGGCGGACGGCTAGAGGCTCTTGTAGCTCCTCACTGCCGCCGACCGTGACCCAGGCGACTTCGGGCGCAAAGCCTTCGACGTGCTCGGCCTCCTTTAGGAGAAAGCTCTGGGGTATCAGCAAGGGAAAAGCAGCGTTCACCACATCCGTCTCTTTGAAACGGCGGTCAAGGTTGGCAACCATATTCTCCCAGAGGGCATAACCATACGGGCGAATGACCATGCAGCCGCGAACGGGCGCGTCTTCCGCAAGCTCGGCACGCATCACCACATCGTTGTACCAACCTGGAAAATCGGACTCTTTGTTAGCAAGACCCTGCCCCATATCGCGTTTCTCTGCTGCCACCATCTTTGCCCCTCTTTCCTATCTTGCTTTACAGATTGCGTAAGTTAAATTGACCTCTTATTCTTAATAATTCCTGTCACTATAGCAAATACGCTTCAGAGCCGTCAATAGGGCTGAGGTCTGAATGTGCGGGGCGGCGAGACCTAGAGGCTCATGGGACATACGGCTCGCCTCCTTCCAGAGTGCGCTTTGTCGTTCACCTCAAGGCGAGGAGACAGGCACAAGGTTCCACATGGTCAGCTCCGTCAGGGTATTCGCGCTAAGGGGCCCCCATTTCAAGCGAACCGGGTCTCGGGCTGGAAGGCTTGCTTCGACTACTACTGCGTGCCAGCCTGCAGCTACCCCCGCTGTCGGCAGTCCTGAAAGAGGTTGTCCCTCCAGGAGGGCAAGCGAGTAATCTCCTTCGAGCTTCAACTGACCTCCACCCTGTGGTACGTAAAGCAGCCCACTCCAGCGTGCCCATCCAGTTGATCCCTCGCCCGGCGGAAGACTGCCCACCCTCTCCACCCTCCCGCTCCACCATGGCGTACTAAAGCGTGCATTGGACAGTTCAAGCCTCACGCCATAAGCGGTCTTTGCTCGCTCAGGTGTCAGCATGTATGTGTAGAACAGATGTGTACCCCCGTGCGCTTTTACCTCGCCCGTTGTGCCCCCCGGATAGAGAGCTTTCACCCTATCCAGGTAAAGTTCGTTTCCGGGGAAGAAGAAGAAGGCCAGGCCCTTGCCAGGCATGCCCTCGACGGGTAGCTCAAGCGACGGGTTGTTCAACTGGGCTCCCTCCTGACCTTTGATGAGGTAACTGTTGGTTTCAGGATCATAGCCCTGCCACGTCTCGCCAACGTTGAACACCCGGTAATCTACGCCGAGCGCGGCCTGGAAGCGGCTCTGAGCGGCTCTTACCTCGAATTCAGGCCTGCTAACGTGGTAACGGTTGAAGTAGAAGTCGATGTTGAGCACAGCAAGGACCGATAGTGCCGCAGCGAGCGCCACCAGCCCAAACCGGTGAAATCGGGCCGAGTGGAATCGCCTGAAGGAAGCTGCCCACGCCCCCACCGGCACCGCCAGAGCCGCGTAGAAAGCCGGAAAGGCAGGTGTCCAGTGGTTCAGGCTACCGCCAGGAGGAATCAATGTTCCTCCCACGAAGAGTACGCTAAAGCCGCACAGCAACGTCAGGAAAGCCACTGGGTGCCGCCAGCGCCATATGAGAAGCGCCACGCCCAACGCCAGGAGCGCTGCCTCGATCGGCATCAGCAATGTCGACGTATAAACGCTGTCCTGGGCCTCCATCGTGCTAAATGAGAGCAGGATGCGCGACATGAAGGGCCACAGCGTCTCCCACATTGACTGCGCGTCCTGCCAACTTGTGGGTATTCTATTCCACGTTAGCACGCCCGCGCCTCGTCCGGCGTACAAATCTGGTTTGAGAGTAAAGTATGCCAGCAAGGGTCCGAAGCCCGCCAGGTAGCCGAGTACCATAAGGGTATAGTGCCCAATGAAGCGCCAGGCCGTGCGCCAGTGCACCACCAGTAGATAGACCAGGAAGGCCGCAAGCAGAAATGGGAGGAAACGGGTGCCGTAGTAGAAGTGCTCACTTAGCCCGCCTGCAAGCCCTGCGAGCACCCAGTCGACCGGCCGGCGCAACCGCAAGCCCCTCAACAGGAAGAAGAAGCAGACTGCCCAGAAAAACGGGGTAACAATGTTGTTCAACGTGACACGGCTATAATGGATGTTGGAGGCGCTGAAGGTGAGGATCGCCGTACCACTTATAGCTGCCACTCGGCCCCAGCTTGCGCGCACGATGCCGTAGAAGGGGATCACAGTCGCCGCGCCGAACAGAGCGGCAGGGAGCCTGACCGCTTCCAATGTGATCCCACCAACTTTAAGAGAAGCCGACACGATTACGAACCAAAGTGCCGGCAGGTCGATGGCGTACCAAAGGGTCGTGAAGATAGAAGGATTGTTCCCGCTGACATAGGACTGTATGCTGGTGCGGCCTGTGATGATCTCGTCCCCGTGTATGGCATAGGGGAAGTTTCGCAGGTCCCAGACACGCAGTAGCAGTGCCAAGCCCACCAACCCGGCCAAGAGGGCGATCTCCCAGCCTGTCCAGGACGCAGTTTGCGATATTTCAAACTCTGATCCGTTTCGCGATGGTGTTGCCACTTTACTAAGCATGGGTTTGTCTGTACTATCCCGACGGCGCAGCCAACCGACCGTAGACAGAAAGAGAAGGGCCATTGCTGCCAACCACAACCAGCCGGGCGCGCCGAAAGTTTCCAGCCTGCTGGAGCGAAAGCTGATATTGGC
Source organism: Chloroflexia bacterium (assembly GCA_038246925.1). Classification (GTDB taxonomy): domain Bacteria; phylum Chloroflexota; class Chloroflexia; order QHBQ01; family JADMIH01; genus JADMIH01. Next base: position 5,956 of record JBBRVL010000009.1, on the reverse strand, counting down.
GCCCCATACAAAGAGAGACGCAATTGCAATACCGGCCAAGCGTAAGTATACCAGCCAGCCCTTCATCTTGAGGGCAGCTTCATAGGGCGAGAATGCCGGAAGCCAATGCAGGCCGCCCCACGCGATAATGCCGAGCAGCGCCGCGATACCCAGCGCAATCAGTGCCGAGGGCCTGCTCGGCTCGTCAGATAAAAGGTAGGTCCCAAGTAAAGAGAGGAGAAATGCCGCTCCTCCGAGCCACACGCCCCGAATCTCCCACAATCGAGGCCCCCGCTCCGGCACTGCAAGCTCGTTCTTGTCGCTTGCGGGAAGCCAGGGTTCGAGCGGGGTGAGGTTAGGCGGTGGTGCGATGTCCACTGCAGCCACGAAGGAGCTCCTATAAATACTGGCTATCGGGCAGGCTCGCGCTTGTTCGAGTTCGCGCCTGAAATTATAGCAGACGCGCTTCGGGGCCGTCAATCGGGCGCAGGTCGGGGGAGTGACGAAAAGAGCAGATATAGAAAGAGTACCGCCAGCGTCTCGCTGGCAACCAGGACGTTCGCATAATGCCACCGAGACGGCAGCGTTACATATGCTTTCCTCCTCTCTTTTCGTCACTCCCCAGGTCGGAGAGGGATAGGGAGATAGATGTAGGGGCTAGAGAGGCGATAAGATTCGTCCAACGGCGCGAGATACTTCTTGCAGGTCTCCAATCACGGCATCCGCGTCTTCACCAACCTTAAGGGTTTCCGCCCAGGGAGTGCTATGGAGATGAGCTGTCCGCTCCGAGTGAGCCGAAAACCATATGGCGGATAGCCCGGCAGCCTTCGCGGCTTGCACATCATAGACAGGATGGTCGCCAACGTGGACAGCTTCGTGTGGCTCAACGTCCAGGTAGCGAACAGCCCGACAGAAGATCTCCGGGTCGGATTTGTATATACCTTCACCCGCGCTTGTTACGACCACACTAAAAAAGCTCCGTAAACCCAATTTTTCAAGCGCCATCTCTACAAAAAGCGGATAACCCGCGCTCGATACTACGCCCAGGCGGTATCCATCGTCTCGCAGGCGAGTCAGCGCAAGGTCTGCACCCTCGACGATTTCAACCTGTGGTAGTAAAGCCTCTTCCAATTTGGCTACGACCGAATCGATTTCCAGCAGGGGTAAACGATAACCCATTTCCGCAAGAACCCGTTGAGTGCCTTCCGATGCGCTCAATTCGATACCGCTGTCCCGCACATCTTGTCGCAAAGACTTGAAGCGATCCACCGCTTCCTCCAACCTGGCAGAGGCACTCCTCGGAAGTGAGCCTCGGCGCACCAACTCTTCTATCGACAGTGACGGAAGCGTGCTTATCTCAAGCTCAAGCCAGGCATCGCAGATGGCGAGCGTATTGTGAAAATCGAACAGTACGGCTTTTTTCATAGGTCGCTGGATTCTATCACATATGTACGCAATTCATATGAGGGCAGTTCGCGCGTCCTGCTTGAGGTCTTCTATCAAGATCAAGCAAGGTAAATTCATCCAAAGATTGTGCATAAATGGGTTGACACGAACAGGTGTTCTAATTTAGGATGCAGTAGTACATTATTAGAACATAAGTTCTTACAGAACATGGAGGTCTCCTATGAGAGTAAACCCGCTTCAAGTCGCCCCCAGGTGGGCCGAGCAGACCGCCCCAAGAGGCTTGCTCAGGCGAGATGTCCCATCCTTACTGCTGGTGAGTGTACCGGAAGAGGACTGTTACGTAGTCGCCAGTATAGAGGAAACAGATGCAATTGCCGACCCGAACTCATACCTGGGAAGGCTGCTTCGCCCCCATTGCGCGCTGCTCGCCTTACCCTACGTCTCCAGCAACTAGTTACCTGACAGCCGCCGGTGATTTCTGGACATAAGAAGATCGCAGAAATCTAACAGGAGATTGCGCAACTAGAGAGCTAATAGAGTTGAGATTTACCAAGTGCTTTGAGAAAGGATGGAGAATACAATGGCTACTATCTACAGGCCAACAAATGGAGCTAACGCACGAGCCGTCAATTGGAATGACCGAGATGAGGCGCCCCCACCGAAACGCGGTAACTGGCTGCCTCTCGATGAGCTGAGCGACGAAGATGTTTACGTTGGCACACCAGAGTTGCACGCTGTGCCGGGACCACGGCGAGGCGCAACCGTGGCAAGACCACATCCCGAATGGGCACGCCCTACCGCCGCCTATCCAACACGGGCACAGCAGGCATCAGGCAAGGCAACCAGGCAAAGGGCAGAGCCGGTTGGCGTGCAGGCAAAGGCTCTCGCCATTGCAGCGGGTGCTATGATTGGCCTGCTCGGCCTCTATGTTGCGGCATCAGCGGCAGTCGATTGGGTCCAGGTAAAGGCTGACGATATGCAGTACGGCCGTCCAAGAACTATGCAGATAGATGCGTATGTTGGGCATGGCGAGACCGAGGGTGTGCCGTCTCACTTCATAGCCATGAACCTGAACCGTCGCGTCACCATACTAGAAATGCCGGGTGGGGATAGCACTCAGGCAAAAACAATCGTCGGCCCGTATCTGTTTGGGCATGGAGAGGACCTGACGCCGGTGCAAGTCTCTGCCCAGGACGTGAATGCAGATGGGCAGGCCGACCTCCTGGTGTCGATAAAAAATGAGCAATTGATCTATGTCAATGATGGCGCGGGTTTCAAGCTTATGACTCCCGAGGAGCAAGCTTCTCTCCAAAGATCACTCAATACACAAGCAAAGTCTGCCCAACCTCCAACCCAGGGCCAGACCGACGGACCGATTGTTGAAGAGGGTGGCAAGTGAGCCGCGCCGCAGCAGTCGCGTACCACCTGCCTGATTCAGTCGAAGAGCGTAATTCGCGGCTGAACACAGAGCAATACCGTCTACTCGGAATCGAGCAAGCAGGGAATAGAGCAACCTCCCGTTATGGTGCGCTTCGCCCGCTCCCTACTGTGCGAGAGACAGGATTCTATCCAAGCGAGCGTGAGGATGCGTCGTTTGCAGGATATTACGCGACCGATCTAAAGTCTACTAAACTTAGAGCCAGGATACGTCTATCGAGACCATTCCTCAGCGCGATGGTTGTCATGGTTCTCCTCGCCGTAACAGTCCTTGGCATGATGAGTGCTGTGCCAGCCCGCGGAAATACACTGATGTTGAGCGGGTACAGGGACTTGAGCACTCAGCCCGCTACCGCATCGAATGCAGAAGTCGCCGCCCCACCGCCGGTTATTGATGCAACCACAGGCACGACTCCCGCAGCCACAGAGCCTCAACTTGCCCCCAAGCAACCGGGGGCGTATAGCGTGCTTGGGCCTCCGAGCTTAAGTGTCCAACAAATTGAGATTGTTCTACGGCAGTATGGGTCGCCCGCCGCGGGGTTAGGGCAGAAGCTGTACGATCTGGGTGTGAAGTATGGTATAGACCCGGCCTATGCGCTGGCCTTCTTTGTTCATGAGAGCGGCTGCGGCACCAAAGGGGTAGCGCGCTTCAGCAAGTCTGTCGGCAATATCCGCTGGACCGAAGGCTACGGCAACTATGAGGGATACCGCAGCTACCCAAACTGGGAAAGCGGCATGGAAGACTGGTACAAGCTCATCACCGACCTTTACATCGGCGGCTGGGGCCTTCGCACAGTGGACGCGATAATCCCGGTCTATGCTCCCTGGGGCGACAATAACCATCCGCCAACCTATATAGCCTCCGTGAAGGCTATGGTAGATAGCTGGCGTGGCAAGTAAAGGAATTACGAGGTACAAAGAAACCACGTCAATTTGTAATTTGTAGTTCCCGATCAGGCCAGCGAGTCCAGTAGGGGAAGAAGGTCGAGCAGAGTGGTGATGCGTGGGCAGTCGAGAGGGGATGTGTGTTGTCCTTCACGGTCGAGAAGCACGCCGAGGATGCCCACAGCCCTTGCGCCCAGGATGTCGTTTACGTAGTTGTCACCTATGTGAACGGCTTCTTCCGGCTGAACGCCTGCGCGTGAGAGGGCTTCTCGGTACAGGCCGGAGCCTGGCTTGGCCTCCCGCTGGACGGTCGATACCACCATGAAGCTGATGTAAGGCCCAACTCCAAGTGGTAATAGTATTCCGGCAGGCAAGCTACTGCTCCAATCTGATATGACGCCAATTATGTATTGCTGCTCGTGGAGTTTGCTTAACGTCGGCAGCACATCAGGATAGAGGATCCATGCCCCCGGCCTATTGTATTGGGCGTAGATCTCACCCGCGCACTGTTCCAGGTCGCCTTCGACCCCCACCTCTCGGAAGACATTGACGTAATAATCACGCCAGAGCTGCTCCACCTTAGCGTCCGAAGACCAGATGTTTGGGTCGTCTCGGTGCGACTGTAGCATTTTCGACATAGCTGTGGGGAGTACGGCTTCTACTTGCTCCGCAGTTACCGAAAGGCCATGCTGCTGGGCGGTTTGAGCGAATCGCTCGGCAAGCGGCAGTTCTGAATAGATGAGGGTCAAGCCTGCGTCGAAAAAGACTGCGCGCAATCGCCGGTGAGGATGTTTAGCGTCCAGGTCCGGGGCCTACGGGTACACTCGTTGAAGCGGCTTCTTTTTCAACAGCGGGGCGTCGCGAGAAAATACCGAATCGTCTGCTGCCTGTGCGGGGCGGTGGAGATGGGTTGGCGTTGGTGAGGTCCACCTGCTCTAGCTTATACGCGGCAACGAGAGCGCAGATGAGGACAACAGCCCCGACCGAATAGCCTTCGAGCAGGTCGGCCTGCATTACCACGAGTGCGGCGATGCCTAGCGCGCCCTGCACCAGATAAAGGGCCATCACTGCTTCGCGGCGCGTCAGGCCGAGGGACACCAGCCGGTGCGATAAATGGTCTTTACCACCTCGGCTGATGGGGATGCGGCGGCGGATACGTGAGAGGGTCACCAGTGCCGTATCGAAGATCGGCACGCCGAGAACCAGTACCGGCACCATCCAGGTTACAATATCGGAGTTGTCTGGGAATCGTAGCTTTATACCGACCGCCGCGAGCAAGAAGCCGAGGAAGAGCGAGCCTGTGTCGCCCATGAAGATCGACGCTCGGTTGAAGTTGAAGTAGAGGAAACCGACACACGCCCCGAGGAGCACTACAGCCAGCGGCGCCACCAGATTTTGATTGGTCAGCGTGGCAATGAGGAAAAAGAAGACCGAGGAAACAGCCGCGACGCCGCCCGCCAGCCCGTCCATGTTATCCATAAGGTTGATGGCGTTGGTGATAGTCACCACCCAGGCGACTGTGACGGCATAGTTGAGCCAATCGTTGTGCAGGAACTCGACGCGCACGCCTGTAAAGAAAAGGAGAGACGCAGCGGCAACCTGACCCAGCAGCTTAGTGAGGGGACTCATGCCCCACTTGTCGTCCCACGCGCCCAGGAGCGACATCAAAGTAGCGCCCGTGAGGATCGTTGCGGTCTGCTGAACGTACTGCACTCGTCCAAACAATAAGAGGCTGCCGATGACGCCGAGGTATATTGCCGCGCCCCCCAGGAGAGGCACAGGGTTGGCATGAATCTTCCGCGACGAAGGCGCATCCATTACACTGTAGCGCCTTGCCACTCGCTTTGCCATAGGGGTCGCCAGCACGGAAAGCACGAGCGCGCCCATGAAGATAATTAGGAGTGGGCCTATGGTCAGATGTGGCTCTATTAGCTGCAGAAGCATGGGGATTACGGATTACGGATTACAGATTACGAATTACGGATGAAACGCATCAGGATGCAGGGTTAGCAAAGAACACAGAGTTATTCCTGGTTTAGTTTGTAGCTGTTAGCTGATGGCTGATTGGTAACTCCCGAAGGGAGAGACTATGGGCTGGACCCACCAACGGCCTGTTGTTCTTCTTTCAGAAGCGAGTCACCTGGAGTGAGGATAAGGGCGCGATTGTAGCTGGTCTGTGCCTTCTGGGTATCGCCGGTCACGGCGTATATATGGCCCACGTTCGCGTTGAGCAGCGCAGCTTCATGGG
>JBBRVL010000008.1:0-28888 GCA_038246925.1 Chloroflexia bacterium | reverse complement strand
GTAACCGCGAGTTGGAAGAGAAAAGAGCAGCCTCAGGGGGTATCTATATGCAGACGCCTGTGACGCCCGTCATGCCCAGCTTCCAGACTTCCGCCCCAGCTGCTCCCGCCGCTCAACCGGAAAGCCCCGTGGAGAAGCTGAAACAGCTCAAGGAAATGCTGGACGCCGGCCTTATTACTAATGAGCTTTACGAGGCTAAAAGGACTGAGATCCTTTCTAAGATGTAGATGCTCAAGATTAGGAGCAGCCGTGGCATCTATGCTCTTCAACGCCCCGCAGCCTAACGTGTACAGCCTTATTTGTGTTATAATTCACCGTGAGCGCCCTAGAAAAATCGTCCAGGAAACTCAGATGACAGGCACACTACCAGGAGCGAGTAATTGTCAGATCAGAGCAAGGTTACGCCCCAGTCTCCAGAAGTACAGAAAGAATACGTACGCGAGGAGCTTGAGCAGGACGAAATCACGCACAAGGGCGATAAACGGGAAGCTCCCGACAAGGAGTCAGCGCACAGTGAGCTGTCCAACGCAAGTCGGCATCTTGGAGCCGTGGATGATGAGGTAGTTCCAGTCGTCCCGCCGATGTCCGGTCCCGCCGACCTGGTTGGGGAGCAGGATGAGAATGCGCAGGGGAACGAAAGCGGTAAGAGCGATGACGAAGAGCTGTTCGACCCCTACGATCACATGACACCCGGTTGATCTTCAGGTTTGTGGTGAGGAACGGGCTTCGTAATTTGTGGAGGGATTAAGAAGATGGGTATGCTAGACGTGCTGGAAGAAACAGCACCGAAGCAAGCAAAAGGACAGGACGAAGTCATAAATGACTTCACTATGGTTATCGCAACCGTGAACGGCTCAGGCAGCCAGACGGCGAATAGCCTGCTGGCACGCACTGCCTTCAAGATGGGCGTACCTGTTAGCTCGAAAAACCTTTTTCCGTCGAACATTTCGGGCCTGCCTACTTGGTACACCATACGCCTGAGCAAGCATGGTTACACCGCACGCCGCGACGACTCTGAGATACTGGTGGCCTTCAACCCGGCTACTGCTGAAGAAGACCTGGCCAGCCTTCCGGCTGGTGGAGTCTGCATCTATCCGGCCGATATGAAGTTTCAGGTTCCGCGTGATGATGTCACACTGTACGCATTGCCTGTAAAGGACATTGTCAAGCGTTCTGAGGTCGATCCCAAGCTGCGCGACCTGGTGGGCAATATGGTCTACGTGGGCGCCCTGGCGGTCCTGCTCGGACTCGACATAGCGGAGCTGGAAGCAGGCCTGAATCATCACTTCAAAGGCAAGGCGCGCGCTGTTGAGCTAAACATGAACATAATCCACATGACTGTCGAGTGGGCGCGTGAGAACCTGGTCAAATCCGATCCATATCGTATCGAGAGAATGGACTCGACAAAGGGCCTGATCATGGTGGACGGCAACACCGCAGGCGCTATAGGAGCTATCTTCGGCGGCGTTACTGTTGGCGCATGGTACCCTATCACCCCCTCCACCAGTTTGTTTGACGCACTCGCTGAGTACCTTCCCAAGCTGCGGCCGAGCGAAGCCGACGGCGGCACGAGTTACGCGATTGTCCAGGCCGAAGACGAGTTAGCCGCTATAGGAATGGTAATGGGCGCGGGTTGGGCGGGAGCGCGAGCAATGACCTCAACCTCCGGGCCTGGTATTTCGCTGATGACTGAGTTCGCGGGGCTGGGCTATTTCGCCGAGATTCCCGGCGTAATCTGGGACATTCAGCGGGTTGGCCCCAGCACCGGACTCCCCACGCGGACTTCGCAAGGCGACATCCTCGCAGCTTACTATCTGGGGCATGGCGACACGAAACATGTCGTTCTTTTCCCAGGCACGATGAAAGAATGCTTCGAGTTCGGGTGGCGGGCCTTCGACCTGGCTGAGAGACTGCAAACACCAATATTCGTCTTGAGCGACCTCGACCTGGGTATGAATACCTGGATGTCGGAGCCTTTTGACTACCCTGAGAAACCTATGGACCGGGGTAAGGTCCTTACCGAGGAAGACCTCAACCGGCTCGGCTCCTGGGGGCGTTATGAAGATGTGGATGGCGATGGCATAACCTACAGGACGCTGCCGGGCAACAAACACCCACTTTCCGCGTATTTCACCAGGGGCACAGGCCACAATCCGCGTGCAGTCTACAGCGAGCGACCCGACGATTGGGAGCAAAACCTTGCGCGCCTTGAGAAGAAACACAATACGGCGCGCGGCTTAGTGCCCAAGCCTGTCGTAGAACGCAACGAGGCCGCGGAAATAGGCATTATTTCCCTCGGCTCCACGGACCCTGCTATTCAGGAGGCCAGAGACCTTTTGAAAGCAGGCGGTGTGGAGACAAGTTATCTGCGCCTTCGTGCTCTTCCTTTAGAAGATAGCTTGAAGGACTTTATAGGCCAGCATAAACGTCTGTACGTGATAGAGGTAAATAGCCAGGGACAAATGCATACACTGGTGCAGTTGCATATGCCGGAGAGGGCGGCGGACATCAAGTCTATTGCCCACTTGGACGGGCTGCCGCTGACAGCATCATTCGTTGAATGCGAAATCCTGGAACGGGAGAAAATCTAATGGTAGCAACAACAGCAACAAAGGGCGTCCCGGAAGGGCGAAGTGAGAAACTCAACCTGGTTGGCCTCGAAAAGAGCGACTACAGGGGCGCGCCTTCGACTCTGTGCCAGGGTTGCGGACACGACTCTATTTCGAGCCAGATTATAAACGTAGCCTTCGAGCTTTCGATCCCACCACATAAGATCGTGAAAATGAGTGGGATCGGCTGCTCAAGCAAGTCCCCTGCGTACTTCCTGAACCGCTCGCATGGCTTCAACACCTTGCATGGTCGAATGCCCTCCGTAGTCACAGGCGCGGCGCTTGCCAATAGGAGCTTCAGACCGCTTGCAGTTTCAGGTGACGGCGATACAGGTTCCATCGGTTTCGGACAATATAAGCATCTTCTCAGGCGCAACGTGCCAATGGTCTATATCATAGAGAACAATGGGGTCTACGGTCTCACAAAGGGGCAGTTTTCGGCTACGGCTGACGTAGGACAGCACCTCAAGTATGCGGGCTTGAATGAGCTTCCCCCTATTGACCTCTGCCTGGAAGCTATTGCCTGTGATTGTGGGTTTGTGGCACGTTCGTTCGCAGGTGACGCCAAACAGGTGCGCGAGCTACTCAAAGCGGCCCTCAACTATGAGGGCACAGCCGTCCTCGACATCATCAGCCCATGTGTCACCTTCAATAATCACGAAGATTCAACGAAGAGCTATCCCTACGGCAAAGCCAACGAGGAAAAGCTGCACGACATTACCTTCATACAATCATTTGAAGAAGTAAAGGTTGATTACGAGCCAGGCACCATGATCGACGTGCAATTGCATGATGGCCCAACCATCCAGCTGAAAAAGCTTGAAAGAGAATACGACCCGACAAACAAGAAGGCAGCGATCCAGCTACTCCTCGAAGCACAGGAGAAGCGCGAGTTCTTGACCGGGCTTTTGTACATAAATCAAACGAGGCCCACACTGCAGAAAGTGCAGAAACTAACGGAGACTCCCCTGGTTCACCTAAATGAACAGTCTATCCGCCCAGCCCGAGAGGCCCTTGATAAGGTCATGGCGGAGTTCGCCTAGTAATGGGAAATGTGAAGCGTAAAACGGGATAACCAACCCCGGCCACTAATCCAAACACCCGCAAGCGGGAACCCAAAATCCAAAATCCAAAATCCAAAATCCAAAATCCAAAATACAGGGCCTACCTTTGCTGTGGTCCAAACTGCGGGCCGAAAGGCTCGGGGGCACTTCTCGATTATCTTGCTGCTGAAGTTGCCCGGCTCGGAATCGACAACGAGGTGACTGTCCTGCCGACCGGCTGCCAGAGCCATTGCGAGTCGGGGCCTACAATGGTTGTCTATCCCGGCCCTGTCTATTACCAGGGAATAGATCAACAGCGTCTACGCGAAATCGCATTAAAGCATTTACGCGACGGTGTGCCTATTCAGGCGTACTTCTGGAGGGGAGCACCCCTGCGAGTTCGTTCAAAAATCACGGGAACCTATGATTCGGGCTACAAAGAAAGACCGGCCCCACCAATTAATCGGCCCGGTACACAGGACACAAAGCCCAAAAGAAACACCAGACAGGAAGATGTGGACGACTTTAAGTGGTGACATTGGGAGACTTGGACTGACTCTGGGACACCAGTTCTCCTCCACCAAACGTAACCTCGTCTTGAGTGCTTGCGAGTTTGGGCACAGAGCGTGAGCCGATGCCGAAGGGTGCTATCATTCCGCTTAGAAGCATCAAGCTGAGCAACGCCAATATGTATTGGTATGGGAACTGAAGCTCGTAAGATGCGAAGGTCAGCAATAGTAGTCCGATTGCTCGGTCTTTCGTAGCGAACAGTGATTTGTGCTCCTCCTCCGATAAGCAAGTCAGTATCGAGTAGGTATACAAGACGAGGCTAATCGCGTAGAGGGGCCAGGGTAAGAAATAGCTAAGGCCGATGCTCCAGATCGCAAAGACCCCGGTAAAGCCCTGGTCTGCAAGCATATCTGCTATGTTCGCGGCAGAAAACGCCGCTGCCAGGATGAGCGGCACTATCCAGCGCGACGGCTTCAGCCACTGCCTAAAAGGAACGACAACAGAGGCGAAGAATACAAAGGGAACCGCAACCAGAAATGCTTCCCCAAGGTCACGAATAACTATCGGCGACACGCCAAGCGCCAAACCAGCAGGCTCAAGCTCTTGAATCAGTAAATTGGTCAGGTAACCTGCGTACGCGCACGTGATCAGTAGCACGCCGATCCTCAACTGGAGAGGATCATCCTTCTGTGCGAAGTATTGGATGGCTATCCACCAGAATGCAAGTACCGCCATCAAGGGATATGCAATGCTCAGCCACGATTCCCTCGGCATGAAGACGAACGCCCCACTTACTACCGCGAACAGCCCGACATACGTAGCCAGCGCAAGGCGCCACCTATCCTGTACCGCTAGCGCAACAGCCCCTGCGCTCGACACCGAAAGCAACAGCAGCGAAAGGGCCAACAATGAAGCGGGCGCGAGCAAAAAGAGGCCAATGCCACCGAGAAGCTCGATTATTGTTCGTGGGAGACCATCCAAAGCAGGAGACGCAGCGAGGCGCGAAACAGCGCGACCAAAGAGCCACTCAACTCCGGCGATCCAAGCAAGAGCCACGAAGCCGTAACGAAGCAGACCCGAACGGGTATCCACCTAGCGCCCTGTCTCACCGGCGCGCTCGGCCAGCCCCCATATGAATAGCATCCCCGCCCCGTAGAGGAAAGACTCGCGGCTTGAGTTTCTGCCCCTTGTGAAGAAGAATATCGCCGGGATTGTCAGCACCATAGTAACCCCGTACAGCCAGTGGATCGACCTTGATGGAGCGCGGCCCATAGCAAGCAAAACCACACCGGCGACTGCCTCAAGGGTGAAGAGCGCAACCGCTACCGCCAGTGCCCCATTGAAACTGCCGTCGGGTGGACGCCTTCTAGCAAAGTTGACCAGACCCCAAATGCCGACTATGAGGGCATAAAGGTTAATCATATTCGCTAATGTGCGATGGGCCTCAGGAACGATATCCATGCTGGCAATCTAACATAGCGCTCTAGCAGTGTCAATGGTGATTGTGATTAAAGTTGCAAAGTTATGCCCCTGAGCCTATAATGCCAGGGTGAGAGGATTCCCATTGGGGAGGCAAGCATCCAGCCACCGAATTGACCTCCTCGGCAAGGTTCAACGGGGTCTGCGCTTGCTGCGCGCGCAATTGCAAGACAACGATGGAGTTCTCAGCGTTGACGGCCTTGACGTCACGATACGAGCGCTCGCCGTCGCTGTCACAGTGGCGCTAAACCTTGCGGGCTTCGGCCAGGCGGACGAGATCGGGTACAGGTCGGCCTGGGTTGTAGTGGCGCTCATTATCTACAACGCGCTCGTCATCACGCTTTTGGGCGTACCGTTCAAGCACCCACCAGGGTTTTCGCTCTTCGTTGTAGACTGGGCTGTGGCGTCTACGGCAATAATCGTCACAGGAGGCTTTTTTAGTCCCTTCATAGTTCTCTATTACGCGCTCGCAATTGGCGCAGCATTGCGTCTTGGCTTCTATCGTTCCTTGCTTCTGGTGGGGGGTTGCGCCGCAGTTTTCGCGGCGCTGACTGCAACAACTTCGTTACTTCCAGGCGAGGTAAAGCTTCCAATCATGGTTGTGGAGATAACGTCGCTTCTCATGGTGGTGGTGACGACCGTTGGAATGAGAACCACGGTTGAAGTAGAAGCGGAGCGGCTTGGCCGGGAGGAGAAGGAGGCCACACACCTTCGACGCCTCAACGACTATACTCAGGCAGTACTGTCCGCGTCGCCCGACCTCGGCGTAGCGCTGCAGGCGGTCGCCGCTGCCGCGAGAGCAGAGCTTTGCGCTGACCGCGCGCTTGCGGTCCTCATCAACCAGGAGAATAAGGCCATCACAGGCCCTGGCTTAATCATGTCTGCTGACTGTTACCCGGTTCCGCCGCAGCTTAATCAACATGAAGCTGACCTACTTGCGAGGGCGATAGCCACACTCACTGCTGTTACAACACAAGGCGACATGAGGATAGCTTGTGCCCCACTGGTGATTGGATCTGAACTGCTTGGGGCCGTTTTCGTCTACTTTGATAGCGCTTCACACCGGGGCGAGATCGATCTTGCCAGACTAAGAAATGTCGGCACGCAAATGGCCCTGGCTATCCGGCTTACCCGATTGTATGAGCTAGAGCGGGAACGTGCGGCGCGCTCGGAGGAAAGTGAACGCGTAGAGCGCGATCTACTCTCGGTTGTGTCACATGAACTTAGAACGCCCCTCACGGCCATTAAGACCGGAGTCGGCGCCCTCAAAGGAACTCGCACGAAGCCAAAGCACGAGGCAGAGACCAAGCAGATAGAGGGCCGACTTATTCTAAATCTGGAGCGAAGCACCGACCGTCTAATCACGCTGGTGGACGAACTACTCGATATGGCGCGCCTGCGGGCCAAACGCGTTACCCTTACCACACAGCCTTTGAACCTGCCGGACCTGATTACAGAGGTTGTTGCCCAGGCACAGCCTATTCTCGAAGAGCGAGCGCAAGTGATTCAGCTGGACCTTCCATCTCGGGCTTCCCACCGCTGGGACCAACTGTGGGTACTCGGTGACCGTCGGCGGCTGGAACAGGTGCTACTCAACCTGTTGTCTAATGCAAATAGGTATGGACCGCAAGGGAGCAGAGTAATTGTCGGCACGACGGCGCGGGAGGGTAGCGTGCGCGTCTTCGTACGCGACGAGGGTCCAGGTGTGCCTCAGGAAGAGCAGGTCATGATTTTCGAGAAGTTTTACCAGGGTGATGAAGCCGATGGAGCGCGCGATAACAGGTCACATGGCCTCGGCCTCGGCCTGGCGATAGCAAGAGCAATAGTTGAGATGCATGGCGGCAGCATTGGTGTTACTACATCCGTAGGAAAAGGAAGCACGTTCCACTTTTCACTGCCACTTTATGACTGCCCACATGAGGGCGACGATCTGCCGTTGCCCGCTAATCTTCACGGCGGTGCGGAAGGCAATGTGACATGAAACTATTGATCGTAGACGATGATCCCGATGTTGTTGAGGCGATTGCGCTCGCCTACAGGCTTGAGTCTCCAAGCTCGGAGGTAGTCACAGACGACGGTGGCAGCGTTCTTTCTACCTTCAAGCGTGAGAACCCTACTGTAATGCTCCTGGACATTGCCCTTGCTGGTACTGACGGATTTGATGTGCTTGCGCGCATTAGGGAGATTTCCGATATTCCTGTTCTCATGATCTCGGCCAGGGGCGAAGAGGCAGACAAGGTTCGCGGGCTTGAGCTTGGCGCGGATGATTACATCACCAAGCCGTTCGGATACGCAGAGTTGAGCGCGAGAATACGGGCGGTTATGCGCAGGGCGCAGTCGTTGCCTCCCGTGGTTGGAGGGGGTAGTTTCGAGGCCGGCCCTCTACACGTAAATTATTCGACACACCATGTGCAGGTCAACGGCAAACAAGTCAAGCTCACTCCAATTGAGTATAAGTTGCTTTACCAGCTCACACGGAGCGCCGGCAAGGTGTTGCAACATGATCAGCTCCTGACCAAGATTTGGGGACCGGAATACCTGGGCGAATTCGACTATCTCCGCATCTACATACGCCGCCTCCGTGAAAAGATAGAGCCTGACCCTCAGCACCCACAATACATACTGACAGAGCGTGGTCTGGGCTACAAGTTTGCCGAACCAGAAGGTAGTTGATTGGTGTGAACCGCTCCACACCTCGTCCGGTCCTACGCATCGCCCTGGACACAACATTCGCGGGTACAAATCCTACCGGAGTCGGTCTCTACTCCCGCCGCCTGGCCGCTCAACTTCACCATCTCTCAGCTAGAGAGAACCTTTCGGTGTCCTGCATCGGCCCTGCCTGCGGGTCGAGACACGACACCAGCCTCATTGCAACCATGCAGGAATGGCCGATCTACACACAGGCAGTAGTGCCGGTTTTACTCGCAAAGCAGCGCAGCCACATTGTCCATTCAACTTCGCATCTTGGTCCGATCATTGGACCCGCCCAGAAGATTATCACTGTCCATGATTTGCTCTTTCTGAAATACCCCGCCGACTACAACCCAATCTGGCTTGCCATAACAAAAGCCCTATTGCCACCTCTGTTGCAGCGCGCCGCGGCAATCATCGCCGACTCAAGGGCAACTGCACGTGATATACGACGCTTCTATGGAACTCCTGCTTCAAAGATAAACGTCATCTATCCAGGAGTTGATCGGTACGCGGGCGACACCGCATCCGCACAGCAGGCGGTGACTACGAGCGGGCGCACTACCGATGTGGAGCCATACATTCTCTGCCTGGGGCCATGGGTTGGGAGAAAGAACCTGGGTGTAGTTGTGTCTGCTTTTGAGCAACTTGCAGCCCGTGACGAAAAGATACGTCTCGTCATTACGGGGGGCCTACCGAGGGGTATGAAGGGAGAGGGACCTGTCGCTCTCGTAAAGCTGTTACCTCGGCAATTCCAGTCTCGCGTGGAACTCGCAGGGCATGTCCCGACATCAGAATTACGGGAGTTGGTACGCGGGGCCTCTATGCTCACATACCCATCAAGGGCTGAGGGCTTTGGCCTGCCGCCGTTAGAAGCCATGTCCGTCGGCGTTCCGGTCGTTGCCGCAGACACCTCGGTTGCCCGAGAGGTGTATGGTGATGCCGCGCTCTATGCGCCACCTGACGATGCAGATGCGTGGGCAGAAACGGTAGGACGGCTCATCACGGACGAAGCCATGCGAGCAAGGCTAAGAGCCGCCGGTTTTGCAAGAAGCGCACGTTTCACCTGGGAGCGCTGCGCGGGAGAATGCATAGCCCTTTACCGGCGCGTACTCGCCACGAGCAGCTAATACGAGCCTGATAAGCGCGACTTTTTCGGCACAAAATGCTCCCGGAGCGGTCGTGTAAGCAATGTTTGCTGACAAAGCGTGCGAAACGCCTTGCAAAGTCGCGGAATTATATATGAACTATTAAGGATTTTTATGCTATAATCTGCGCTAGCCATATAGCGCGGACAGAGAGAGTACGCTATAATGCAGTGACTCCGCCGCACGTGGTGGCGCTACGTACAGGAGGGACTATGGAAGTAACAGAGAACTTAGAGCCATTCATCATTTTCCCCGCTATGCTGCTCTCCATTTGGCTGTTAGTGATAATCGACCGTATCGGGACGATACGCACGCCTGCCGAGGAGGAGGAGGATATCTAATGGCCAGGTCTGTTCGCTCTATTGGCGACCGGGTGCCACGCTTCCCTCGGCCTGGGGACCTCTTGGACAAGCTCCCAAGCGGCATACGACGGCGGGTAGACAGCGCCGCGGCTATCGGCAAGAGAACCTGGGAGGACGTAAGCGGCTCCATCGTCCGTAATGGGTGGCCCACGTCAGTCCGAGGGCGCTCCCTGGCTGTGATGAACAGCGTCTTCCTACACCTTCACCCTATACGCACGCGGCCCGACGCCATCAAGATGACATATACGTTCGGCCTCGGTGGTATCTCATTCTTCCTGTTCCTTTTACTAACCCTTACTGGTGTACTCTTGATGTTCTATTATGTACCGAGCGTAGACCTGGCCTGGCAGTCTGTTCGGGACATCCAGGCCGTTCAGCCTTTCGGCTACTTGATGCGCAATATGCATCGATGGGCGGCGCACGGTATGGTGGTCACTGTCTTCTTGCACATGTGCCGGGTCTTTTATACAGGCTCATTTCGAGCACCCCGTCAGTTCAACTGGGTGATAGGGGTCATTCTTCTATTTCTGACATTTTTCTTGAGCTACACGGGCTATCTCCTTCCCTGGGATCAGTTGGCCCTCTGGGCCGTCACCGTAGGCGTGAATATGGTGGGTTCGACCCCATTCTTAGGTGATTTTGTCAAGTTTCTACTGATCGGAGATTTCGTGGTCGGTCAAAATGCCCTTATACGCTTCTACACGCTACATGTTGTCGGCGTGCCGCTCATCACGGCAGTGTTCCTGGCAGTCCATTTCTGGAGAATACGCAAAGACGGCTTCTCTCGCGGTTTGACCTTTAGCTCGCGTATTGTCGAGCGCGCGGATAGTCGTTCCGCCGGGGCCCGCGCCGCCGGCCAAGGAAAGTAGTCCGGTAAAGCTAGAACTAAGGAGATTAGCATGGCAACAACCGGAGACCGCCTCACCACACAGGAACAAAACGTAACCGTACAAAAAGGCACGAAGGTGCTAACGCCTCCCGCACGCACCCGCCCTACCACTCCTGCTGAGCAAGAGGTCTACACCGTGCAAGTGTGGCCTCACCTCGTTGTGATCGAGTTCCTCGGCGCGATCGTTGTTACTATCAACATGGTGTTACTTAGCACCCTGTTCAACGGCCCCCTCCTTGGACTTGCTAATCCAGAGCAGACTCCGAACCCGTCGAAGGCACCCTGGTATTTCCTAAATTTACAGGAATTACTTCTGCATATGAACCCTGCACTCGCCGGGGTAATCGTGCCGACTATTGCGCTTGGTCTTTTAGCGGCCATTCCCTATATTGATCGCGGGACACGCGGCCTGGGCGTCTGGTGGTATAGCGACCGCGGTAAGAAGGTAGCGCTATTCTCAACTGTCTACACTTTTGCGGTGACCTCTGCTCTAATTGCACTGGACAAGTACTTCCCGCTCAAAACCAACTTCACCCAGTGGCTACGTACCGCGGACCCATCGAGAGGTACAGAAGCTGGCCCCCTCTCTTTCCTCACTGATGTGCTTGCCGGGGCACTCGGAGGCGGGACTGAGACCGCCAAGGCTGAGGCTCTGGGAATACTTATCGAGACGATAGTTGGCTATGGCATACCGATAATTTGCTTACTCATTTTTCCTGTTATTCTGGTCTTCTTGCTCAAACGAATCTACAGGGGTATAGACCTGAGCGAAATTATTATCGGCCTGTTTACAGGTTTTGTGGTCGTTTACTACCTTCTCACGTTCGTGGGTACCGCAATGAGAGGGCCGGGTATGGATCTTTTCCCGCCCTGGGCGCTCCCCCCGACCCACGAGTAAGAAAATATTGTTGCACGCCTAGCTAGGAGTCTTTTCATGCAAATTGCTGATAAATCACGCGAGACCCTGACACCTCGAACAGGTGTGGACGCTCCTGCTCGCCCTGAAGATACAGCAGGCGGCCGGACCGCACCATTCCAGACTCGGCGCGATCTGCTGAAGTGGGGTCTTTTCGGTTCGCTCTTGTTGATGCTCGGTGGTTTCGGCCAGATGTTTCTTATGTACTTTTACCCGAAGAAGGTAGGAACATTTGGTGGTAAGATAACGCTTCCCGAATCTATCGAGACATACAAAGCTGACGGCATGACCAGGGTCCGGGAAGGCAAGTTCTTCCTGTCTTACGTCCCCGAAGGCTTCCTGGCCCTTTACTGGAAGTGCGTTCACCTCGGCTGCACTGTGCCCTGGAAGCCTGACGAAGAGTTCCAGGGGGAGGTTGGCGTATTCCACTGCCCATGCCACGGCTCAATATACTTGAAAACTGGACAAAATGTTGCGGGACCTGCGCCACGACCTCTCGACCTTATGGAGATCGAGATCACGGGCGGCAAAATCATAGTCAATACAGGCAAGATTACGCAACGCGCCCGGTCAGAGCCGGGCCAGGCAGTCAAAGGTTAGCTCTTAGGTTTATTCTACCGGATCGATTGGCGGGCTTGATCGGCCTGGCCGGGAGGGGCTATGCGCGATAAGGTAATTCTGGGCGTCACGCTCTCGATTGTTACTCTCCTCACCCTGGTGATCTATGGTTTTATCGATGCCCAACGCGGAGTGACAGAGGTCGAGACTCAACGTGAGGATGCCATCGTGCATGGCAAGCGCCTTTACGCACAGTACTGTGTGCAGTGCCACGGTCCCCAGGGCGAGGGCTGCATCGGACCGGCGCTCAGTCGTGTGATATGGCGGCCGGAGATCGCGGGCGAGAAGAACGACAAATACGACGAGGCCGCACACGACTTTATTTACAATACCATCGCCCGAGGCAGACCATCCAACCAACCTGGCGTACAAATGCCTCAGTGGTCCGTCGCCGAGAACGGGCCGCTCAACGACGAGCAAATAGATTCTTTGACCGCTTTCATCCAGTATGGGGATTGGAACCGGGTCATCGAAGACGCGGCCTCGGCCACTGACCTGGCGGCGGAACTACCCGAATACCCAGGATTCCGAGATAAGGCGAAGATCGGGCAGGTAAAAGAGTTGCTGCTTGCGAAAGGCTGCCTGAATTGCCACGCGTTGGGTAAGGGCGGAGGCAGGATAGGCGCGGACCTCACCGACGTTGGCAGCCGCCGAACCGCTGATTGGTTACGCAAGTGGATCAAAGATCCGAAGTCCGTACCTCCCAACGAACGCGGGCCCAACCTATGGCTGGTTGGGCCGACGGCTACCGTCCCAGCACCCGCGGGTGTGCCTGCTAACCTCACCCCGGCGCCAACCGCGCAGGTCTTCCCCATGAATACGACGTATATGCCAACAGTTCCAATGACTGAAGAAGAACTGAACATGATGGTGGAATACCTCGCCAAAGCGCGGACGAGCACTCGGTAACTGAACAGGGTCGGAACTGAGGATTGTTATGTCAACTTTGCCGCGATTTCACATTCCTATAGCCCTTACGCCAAAGGCCAAATCGTTCGGTATTCTCGCCGGTATACTGCTTGTGGGCGTGATTTTAAGCCTTTTTGATGTTCATCTTGTTTCCTCCGCCGCTAACACGGTGGACGTGGTGCGACTTGTCGAAGCCATTCCTACGGACCCACAGTCGCCGCTCTGGGACCGCGCTAAGGAAGCGCAAATACCCCTGAGCGCCCAGCAGATATACCAGCCTGGAGGCGGCAGCACACGTTCGGTCAAAGTGCGCGCTCTCGAAGACGGCCAGAACATCGCATTTAGAGTATCGTGGGACGATGACAGCCGCGACGATACCCTGGGTAGCCTTCCTAGCGATGCCGCCGCAATGCAGTTCCCGATTGACCCCACAAACCTGCCATATCAGTGCATGGGCCAGAGTAGCAGCAAGGTTAACATCTGGCAGTGGAAGGCCGCACTCGAGAAACAAGGTATGGACAACGTGAGCGTCGCCTCAATGGAGTCCGCCGGTACGAGGAATCTCACGAGCAATGGCATTTGTAAGGCCGTTGACACGCCGGGTATCGAGCCTCGCGCCCGCTCATACCATGATGGGAAGGCCTGGCACGTCGTCTTCTACCGGGCACTCTACAAAGGCGACTTCGGATCGGCGCCGCTAGCGAGAGGCACTAACAGCGCCGTGGCCTTCGGCATCTGGAACGGAGCCAGAGGTGAAGCCAGGGGCATGAAAGCAGTCTCCACCTGGAATTCGCTGCTGTTCGAAGCGACAGAGAAGAACGAGGTCGGCAATATCGCCACGCTCGGACTTGTAATAGCGGTGTCCGCCGGTGCAATAGCATTCGCCATGAGGCGCTTCGCCAGCTAGAAGTTACCCGCATTGAGGCAACATCTTCGCGGTCTGGCATCGAAGGTGATGTCGGGCAACACCGTCTGAATTCAGGGTCAAGGGAGAGGGAATGAGCACAGTCAGGGACATAGAGTACGCGCAGGGACGCCCCGGATTCTTATCCAGCGAAGGTAGCGCATCACGTAACTTCCTATATTCCGCTATTTTCTGGCTGACCTTCGCCGACTTTGTCGGCCTGATAGCCGCTATGGAAATGATCAGTCCCGATTTTTTGGCGGGGATACCCTGGTTAGTCTTTGGCCGAATGCGCCAGATGCACGTGAACGGCGTGCTCTTCCTCTGGCTGTCAATGGCCCAGGTAGGCGCCTTTTTCTATATAGTTCCACGGCTATGCGGTGTAAAGCTCTGGAGCGAAACGCTGGGCAACATCACCATGGTCCTCTGGAACATGATGGGCATCGGCGCATATCTGACTTTGTCCAACGGGCTAACGCAGGCGCGCGAGTATGCGGAGCTGATATGGCCGCTCGACGTGATGGTGATGGTCGCCCTGCTTCTAACTGCATACAACATCTTCAAGACAATACTTAGCCGCAAAGAAAAGAAGCTATTCGTCTCTCTGTGGTACATCATGGGCACCATGATTTGGATGCCGATGTTGTACTTTGTCGGCAATGTGATGTGGCAACCTTTGCTGCCCAGCGCCGAAACGAACATCGCGGGCTTTCCATCGGGTGGCCTGACAGGTATAGCCGATGTCACATGGTCATGGTTCTATGGGCATAACGTTCTCGGCTACTGGTTCACGACTTCCGGTGTTGCAATCACTTACTATCTCGTGCCTGTGATCATCCGGTCGCCACTCTACAGTCACCTTCTTGGGCTTATAGGTTTCTGGTCCATTGCTTTCTTTTATGGTCTGGTAGGCCAGCACCATATCTTGTCGACGCCTACGCCGGGGTGGCTCAAGACCCTGGCTGTGGTCGGGTCGCTAGGGCTTTTCATACCTGTCTTCACATTCTTGACGAACATCTGGCTAACAATGCGTGGTAACTGGGGTAAGATATACGAGAGTCTGCCCTTGAAGTACGTTATGGTCGGCACAATTTTCTACTTCATTACGTGCGTCCAGGGTCCAATGCAGGCGATCCAGGGTTTTAATAGGCTCATACACTTCACCAACTGGATCGTGGGCCACGCGCATCTTGCGCTTCTTGGGACTTTTTCGTTCATGGCAATGGGCGCCATCTATTACATCATTCCGGTGACGCTCAAGCGGCGAATATATAGTCCCGGCCTTGCTGAAGCTCAATTCTGGCTGGTAACGGTGGGATTCCTTCTTATGATGATCTCGTTACAAGTTGCGGGGTTAATCCAGGGAGCGGCATGGTTGAACGGTGACGCGGTATATAAGGTGCTGCCCGAAATCAAGCCATATCTCGTCATAAGGGCTATCTCAGGCGCATTGATAGTGATGTCAGGGATACTGCAAGCATGGAACATTTATAAGACGGTAACAGCCAGCGAGCCTATGATGGCAGCTGCACCTGCGCAGGCAGAGGCGCCGGCCTAAAAACAACCGGCTAGCATCGCAATTTTACGAAGCACTAATCTGAGGAAGGATAAGATGCACCAAGAGGGTGGAGCAGTTTTCAGGATGGACGGGCGCACGATTGTCATCGGCGCGTTCATCGTCTTCTCGTCTGTCATTTTTGTGGTCGTAGCTTTACCATACCTCGTGTTCCAACCCGAGCGTTCGGCGGATGCGCGTCCCCTTTCCGCACAGCAGGAGCGTGGCCGGAACCTGTATGCACAGAATGGCTGCAACTACTGCCACACTCAGTACCTCAGGCCCCAGGACTGGACGGGCGTTTCCTCGTTCCGCACGATTGGCCGTTCGGCACAGGCCGGCGATTATTACTACCAGCAGACGATGCTAATGGGTTCCGAGCGGACAGGACCCGATTTATCTCAAGAAGGTGGGGCGCACACCGATGAATGGCACTACGCGCACTTCTACAACCCACGTTGGACTTCCCCCAAGTCGGTCATGCCGCAGCACAGCTTCTACTATGAGCAATCTACATCAGGCGGTATTGTTCGCAATCAAGAGATCGATGACCTGGTAGCATATGTCCAGAGCCTCGGCGGGAACGCAGGCGTTGCTCGCGCCGAGAGGCAAACAGCGTTAAAAGAGCGTCTTCTAAGCGAGCGCGCAAAGGGTAACGAAGCTGTAATACACGAATGGTTTCCCGCCAGTTGGCGCAGCGTACGGAATCCAATGGAGCCAACATTGCGCTCTCTCGTACATGGCAAGCAGGTCTTCACTACGAACTGTATAGGCTGCCACGGGCTTCAGGGTAACGGTAAGGGACCCGCGAATGTTTTTATCAACAATCCTGCGCCGCGTAACTTAACCGATGCCAGTCAGCAGCTTTACTTCAGCGACGGTGAGATGTACGAAGCGATCCTGTTTGGGGTGGATGGGACCGCCATGCCCGCGTTCGGAGACCTCCTGACTGTGAACGACATTTGGGATGCGACGAATTTTATTCGCACTATCCCGAACGGTGGTCTGCTACGTGACGACCTGGACGCGAGTATGATGATAACCCCGCCCGAAGTACGACCAATTGATGCTACGCCTATTACACGGCCGGGACAGCCGGGCGTACAGGGGACAGTCACACCGGACGGCGGCCTGGGACAGACTGGTGGTGACACCGCGCCTGGTGGAACTCCCCAAGCAGGCCCGACACGAGCGGCCACAGCCGCGCCGACAGCACAGTCAGAAACAGGTCCAGGAGCAGGCGCGGAGCCGACCGGCGCGGCAGCACCAGCCACTCCAGGTGGTGAAGTAAATGCTGAGCCGACTATTAACCCTTAGTTTACGAAGAACCATGGAATCGGAGGGTATAATGAAGGCTAAACTCTTATTGATGCGATTACTACTCGGGCTGTCGGGAGGTCTACTCGCCGCAGCGCCGACGGTCGCATTCGCGCATGAGAACGTCGGTGGAGATGAGCTTGCCGCCGCCAACTGGATGCTTATTGGCGCATTCGTAGTGGCGCTTATGGGCGTTCTTGCGGGCCTCTGGGCCTGGAGTACGGGGCAGTTCTCCAACGTTGAAGAATCTAAGTATAAGATGCTCGATACCGCCGAGGATTTTGACGACATAATGGCCGAGGCGGACGCATTGGACAATCTATTGAACACCAATGCAAAGTCGGCCTCCAACCGACCTAAATTACCCGCCCCCGTCGGAAGGGCGAGGGTATAGGAGCCTGCCATGTCTTTCCCTAACGACGCCGACCCTGTAAAGCCGTGGTCGTGGAACCTTCCTCTTGAGGCCGTAACATGGGGCATCATAATTTTGCTCATCGCGGCAATCTGGATCTGGGTGAGCGCCGGGCGAGATCGTAAGCACCTTCCAGATATCTTAGGACGCAACGTTGAGGACTTCGCGGGAACAACGCAGGAAGGCAATGGCCCAATACCGCTGTTCCTGCTCTTATTCTATCTGGTGGTTGCCCTCTTCATGATTGGTTACCCTGTCGTAACCCTTATCTTCAATTACGACTACTAGCCAGCAAACTAGCGACCCACGAGAAACGCGCCCAGAAACCAGGTTGGAGATGCAAATATGGAGCACGAAGCAAGGCTAACCCAGAACAGCATACAAGTCGCCCACGAGGAACGTGAAGCCGATATCCACGAGCCACTTTACGGGCTGGCGCCTGAGCCAGGTGGAGGCGGCCCCGCAAGTGTTGGGGATTCTGCGCAACCCTCGGTGGAGACACCCGTAGAAGAACCGGCTGACGAGGACGACAACAGGACCAATTTGACATGGGGCATAGTATTCGGGGGCGTTTTGCTCCTCTTTGTGCTCACAGCAATCCTCTTCCTGGGAATCGGAAATACGTATCCGAGTGCGCCTTTTACGACGTATCCTCTCAAGTAGCAAGTGAGGCATTGAAGATATATGTCCTTCGTCCGCACGATTAGTTTTGTCGTTCCCGCAGAGCGTACACAGGAGCTTGAGCCGGGGCATAATCTCTACCTGGCAGCTGTGCACGGCACAAAGATAGCCGCCCAGAACACACCCGGATACCACAGGGGCGGCGTCTGGATGCAGCGCCTACCGGACGGCTCAATCAAGGTAATTATGTACTCACAGTGGTACGATCTGGATAACATCGAGAATTATTCGAGTATCCCTATGGTGCGCGACTTTGAGAAGGACGTTAGCACCTACCTGAGTACCCCGGTAATTGATGTGTTTGAGGTGATGGGATAGTCAACTGCCCGAATAAAGAGTGGGAGGATTTGCACTCTCCTTCCCGCATACGCAACTACTCGTCGAGCCTGGAAGGTAATCTAAGATTTGGCTACCATAATAGATAAAAATGAAGTGCGCGCCGCGCGCCTCGGACGTTGGCGGCGAGCAGGTTACATTCTCATTGCTTTCCTGATCCTTGTCGTCTTTGTGCTTTCTCTTGTGCAAATCTGGTTCATGTTCACGACAACAGAGATTCCGGGCTTCGGCAGCATACGCGCAGACGAGCGGGGCCTTCCGCCTGCTGACCAGCGAGGAGCGTTCTTGCTTCTGAATGAGGATAACAGTTCAGATTATCCAGGGCCGATCCTGCAATTACTTGCTACAACTGAGCCAGGTGTCGTGGACCAAATCAGCGGCGCACATCTGCGCCCCGGTGACATAGATGCCGTCTATGTCCAGTCGGCGGCCGTCAGTGAGGGGGCGGACTACCGCGTCTACCAGATTGGCGATGTGCCACAGAGCAAGATGAAGGTCGAACGACAGCAAGGCGGTAAGGCGATCTCTATCAGGCCAGCCGACTCGACCTGGAAGCCTGGCGCGTACATCGTGGATATACCGAGCGACGGCATGTTCGGCGGCAGGACGTACTTTCAATTTTATGTTGATAACCCGCAGCCGTAGCGTCTGGGTGGAAAGTAGGAAAACGTGGCGACAATAACCGCAAACGATACGTTGATAGGGGCAACTGGTCATACAGTTGATAGAGCCTCGCCCCCGACACACGAAACTGAAAATCATGGTTTGCCTCGCTTCTTTTTCGCGGCGGCAGCTGCATTGATCTTGAGCGCGATTCAGGGCGTAGTACAGCGGCTGCCTGGCATATCAGACTGGCTTCGTGACGCCGATTACGGCGGCCACATGGTGACCAACCTCGCGCATACACACATTACGATTGTCGGCGCAGGCACCATTAGCCTCACTGGACTTCTTTACTACGTGCTGCCCAAAGTAGCCAGGCGACCTCTTTTCAGCACCTCGCTAACAAACCTGTCATTCTGGGCGACGCTTATCGGGGTTTTTGGTTTTTATCTTTCGATGTTGAGCATCGGCCTGTATGAAGGCGCAATGGTACACGCAGGCTGGCCCTACGAGGCCGCACGAGATTGGATGGGCGCGTGGCACAAGGCCCCAATGGCGATTACCGGGGCTATTATGGGGATCGGCTACTGGACGTTCGTTACCAACATCTACGTGACTGTGTCTCGTGCGTCAGCGGCTCGCCGGAACGGTGAAGTAGACGCACCTAACAACTCCGAATTCCTTCTCGCAAAATTCTTCGCAATGGGGGCGACAGGCCTCCTGATTGGCACAGTTCAGGGTGTGTACCAGGTCTTACCGTGGATGCTCGACTGGCTGCATAAGACAGGCGAAGCGGGGCATATGATAGACCCTATGGCGCACGCGCACATGAACCTGGTCGGCGGCGTGAGCGTGTCGATTATGGGTCTCCTCTATTACTTCGTACCGCGCATGACAGGCCGTCCGGTTTTCAGCCAGAAGCTCGCTACCTTCAGCTTCACCTGTATCGTCGCCGGTGTATTCGGCTTTTATCTCTCGGCTGTTACCCTGGGTGCTATCGAGGGAAACATGGTGCTGGAGGGCCTGACAGACGTAGAGGCTAAAGAAGCGATGGGAGTCTGGCACCCTATGCTTATGGCAACGACGGCGGCGGTCATGGGTGTGGGCTTCTGGTCATTCATTGCCAACTTATTGTTAACCGTGCGAGGACAGCAGACGACTGACGCGCCTGCGGATAGGAATCTGGTACGCTTCCTCATTTTTGCCGTTCTCGCTCTGTTGCTTGGCACTATTCAGGGTGTTTTACAGATACTTGACGTCTCCGAGGAGTGGCTGGAAGACGCCATGCCGTCAAGCTACCTGGTGACTCCGCTATCGCACGCACAATTGAACATGGTCGGCTTCGCTATACTCAGCCTTGCCACTCTGAGTGTCTACCTGCTGCCCCGACTGCTCGGAAAGCCAATTGAAGTACCTCGCCGTGGTACACAAGCTCTTACTGTTATTGCCATAGGCGTCGCATCCACATACGCGGTCTTCATCGGGGTCGGACTTGCTGAGAGTATAGCTATTCACTCAGGCGCGACTGCGGCGGAAGCGAGACAGGTAGTAGGCGGCTACTGGGGGCGGTACATCTTATTCATCGCTGCGCAGGCGTTATTAGGTATAGGGTATCTGCTCTACTTCAGGCATATCGCTCGAACTATAGGTGGCGCAATGATCCGCGCGTATTTCAGAGATTTCCGCGCCCGTATAGCCAATGCCCGCCGCCAGTCGGTGCGCGTCCACCCACGAGCGCTGCCCGAAACCAGGGGCGGCGCGCAACGTAAAGCGCTCTCTACCTTCGCTTTTGAAGCGGTAGGAGGCGCATTGGGCTTTATGGGTATGGGGTGGATATATAGCGGCAGACCCTTCATTGGTATTATGCTGCTAGGAAGCTGGGGTGGGGGCTTTTGGACCTTTGTATATGTGGTGTTAGCAGTGGCGGGGGGTGCTGGACTGCTCCCTTTCTTGCTCATCCCATATTTCGCTTTGCCGTTTATCAGCGGCCTGCTGGCATATCGCAGCTATCTTCTGCACGCCAGAGCGCACCTCTCTCAATCACTGGCGTAGCGGGGCAGCTCGTGAGTCTCACATATAGCTCTCTTATTCCTCTCCCTGTAGGCGCATAACAGCATAGGTCACTAATATGCACCTTCCCGTAGCCACGAGGCTATTCGCTCTGGTTGGTGGTAGGTATATGGCAGCACTACGCTAATGGTTGATATACGTCTCACCTTTATACGGGTTGCCGGTTGCCGATGGCAAGCATAATCAACGCTCCGAATCCTCAAGGCTTGACCTACTGGAGTTGGCGAATTAACTAATTACACATATACAAATACAGTAACCCAGATCGTTCCTTTGTACAACTTTATGCGTGCTCAATAACTACCACCTTGAACCCCCGCCCAAGCCTTACAGATAGCAAGCAGCATCCAACCTTTGACCTGCGGCTTGATAATGGTCCCTTCGACATTATTGGCGACGTTCACGGTTGCCTTGACGAGTTGAATGATCTGCTTGATGTACTGGGCCACACGCGGCAAAGGGCAGGTCTTCGCGTACCAGAGCGCAGGCTCATTTTCCTGGGCGACCTCGGCGACCGA
This sequence comes from Chloroflexia bacterium, assembly GCA_038246925.1. GTDB lineage: Bacteria > Chloroflexota > Chloroflexia > QHBQ01 > JADMIH01 > JADMIH01. The sequence goes on along the minus strand of JBBRVL010000008.1, from coordinate 7,318 downwards.
GGTCCCGCAAGCGCTCTAACGTTTCGCCGTGTAATGTCACTCGTGGAGGCGGGGTACGCCTACTACACTCCGGGGAACCACTGCAATAAGCTACTCCGCTACCTGCAAGGCAGGCGCGTGCAGCTTGCTCATGGTCTGGCCGCAACTGTCGAAGAGGTTGAGAAGCAGGAAAAGAAAGAACCAGGCTTCAGTGAGCGCTTGCGCCTCTTCATTGAAAACTCACCGCCTTATCTTTGGCTTGATGATGGCCGGCTTGTAGTCGCTCATGCGGGCATCAAAAAGGAGATGATAGGCCGAAACGATTCCCGTGCGCAAGCAATGTGCCTCTACGGAGACGTTACCGGGAAGTCCAACCCCGATGGCACTCCCGTTCGTCTCGATTGGGCACAGCACTATGACGGGACTACGGCGATTGTCTATGGGCACACTCCGGTGCCAGGACCCTGTTGGCTGAATAACACCATTAATATCGACCAGGGATGCGTCTTTGGCGGATGCCTAACTGCCCTGCGGTGGCCCGAGCGCGAGGTTGTACAAGTGAAGGCCAAACGCCCATATTACACTGACCGTCTACCCCCATTTCTAAGGCTGTAGACGCGCTTTCTGCGCCTTACGCACGAAAAAGAGGCCAATTTAGGCCAATTTCAAGGGAAATTGTGGATTACTTATTGACTCGCCACGTGTGGAGGTGTATAATCACGCAAACGCGCACCACACACGCTACGTACACGTAGTGGCGCGTTCTTGTGTATAAACCCGTCAGTTCAATTGGAGGTGTTCAAAATGCCACAGGCTTACTGCGTCAAGGACCGTAAGATGGTCGAGATGAAGGACCCACAGCAGGTGACCCTGAAGAACGGCAGAAGTGCCACTCAGGGGACATGCCCTGACTGCGGAACAAAGGTCACCCGCATAGGCGGGGGCGCGGCCAAATAAAGGCCACGTGCCCGACGAGTAAAGCGTTGCGCAGGTAACTGATAGACCAGCCTTGCCTGTTGCTGCCCTAAGCAGCCTCGGAACGGACTGATCTTACACGGCGATGTTTCTACATCACTGTGGCGCACGCTTCGCTCTGACTAGAGATGAAGTCCCCTGAGCAATAGCTTTGGGGGCTTCTTTTGCCCTACTGGACAAGATTTACGGTGTATGCAGGCGTCAGTCAAACGAAAGTTGCGGGTAGATCAGCCCGCTGGAGTGGCTAACGTGGACGAAAGCGAACAATTCCTCGACCAGGTACTTTCCGGTATCTCCGAGTCCGAGGTTATATCAATCTTCTTCCCACTTTTACGGCGCGCACTTGTGGTCGATACTCGTTGCGAAGCTGCCACAGCCCCGATGGTACGCATAATGCCGCAGGCGAAGTCGATGGAGGAGCGTATTTCCAGTATCGAGAAATTGCGCCCAGGCCTCGGAAAGATTCAGAGCATACTTGGCATACCCTGGATGCGGTCCGTGCGTACTCTCCGCGACCACGGCGTCAAGACAAGTCTTGTGCAGCGCCTGGCGCAGGCAGGCGTCCCGGTCGGCCATGCGGCACAGCAAGTGGACGATGCTATAGATCACCTCTGGCGAATCGAGCGCCTGGGATTCGAGCGAATGATTCGGGGCGAAGGCTATTCAACCATCTGGTCCGCGAACTAGAGACGTGCCAGGTGGGGCACAGTGCGTTACCTTCCCGCCTTACTTCGTGGCCGAGTTACACTACGGCTACAAGCAAGGCGTCCGGGTCCAACTCACGTAAGTAGCGTAGCTCCTCCGCAGAGGGAAATAGAGTTGAGGGGACGGCCCCCGATGGAAGCACCAAATCAAAGCCCGTGTTCTCTACGACTTCTTCAAGCTCGACGCCGGGATGCAGGCTAACCAGACGTAGCAGTCCACCCTCGTCGAAGTCCATGACGCAGAGAGGCGTCACTACTAACTCGGGCCCACCCTTTTCACGCCATTTGCCGCCGGCTTTATGCCCAGGCAGGCTGACGAAATCTACAGTCTCAACAAACGTCGGCGTCGTATGCGTGGTAACGTACAGGATTGTGCGACCGGAACGGTGCGCCCACGGTAGACCCGCCGACCCAGGACCGCGCAGATCAACCGATCCAGGCGAGCGGCCTGTATAAGCTAGATTACAGTTTCCTCGCTTGTCTATTTGTAATCCCCCAGCGAAGAATACGTCCGTGCCTCCACCCATTTGCAGCATCAACACTTCCGGGAAATCGAGCACGGCCTCGGCGAGAAGGTTGGCATAATCACCGGAGGAGGGGGCGAGCGGTTCGACCAGAGTGTTCACTCCACCGCTCGCGCCGGCAATAAGCGTCAGATTCGGGGCATGTGTGAGTTGCGCCAGCCTTGCCGCCGCAAGCGGAAGTAAACTATTCGCCCCCATGACAACTACTTCCCCATCTTTAAGTGCGTGCGACATGACCGTAGCCATAATGTGACCACGCGCCACGTCTCCGTCTCCATCGGCTCCCGGATACTTGAAGAAGACGAGCGGATCAGAGCCTGCGCGCAGGACCGGCTTGTAGTCGTCACTCATTCTATGGGGCCTCTCCGGTAATGGCGCCCCAGTCCTGGTTCTGAACGCGGCGCATGTAGTCCTCCTGATCTACCGGCTGCATGACATATTCGTCCAGGTAGGATTTGAAGCCTGCTTCCGTCGAGGCAGCCTGTAGATAAAGCCGCAGGTGCACATCATCAAAGTTGTAGTAGCGGTGTGAAGAGGTTGGGTGGCAACCGAAGTTGACCTGGACCACAGCCGCCGCCCTGAAGCCTGGAAGCCCCGTCTGCAACGGGTATTTTACCACCTGATTGTTGTCGACCAGACCCTCAACCTGCATTATGACTGTGCCTGCCGCCAGCCCTAAGAGGCGGTCCACAAAGCGGCTACCCTTGAAGATGCCGTTGCCAAACTCATCTGCCTGTTGACAGTGTATCAGCGCAACAGTTGGGCGCACCGCCTCCACTGCGTAAGAGCGTCCAGTGGTGAAAGGGTCTTCCAATTGGCGATAGAACATGGGCGATACTTTTGGGAGGTCTGTCTGCTCTATGCCGGAAGGCAGTACGGCAAAGGGCTGGCCCCACGCGCCAGCCTGTAAAGCTAATATGAGACTACCGGAGTCTGCCTCGATAAAGTCGATTTGCGAGCCTTCCTCGGCGGCTCGGCGAAATACAGGAGCAAGCCCTAGATGCTCGAACCCCAGGTAGCCGCATACCACACGATCTACCGCGCCCGTTCCGATAAGCAGGTCAGCAGCGAGTGAGGCTGAGGGTGCGGCATACAATGTCCCAAACCGTTTGCCCTGGCGTATGCACTCGCGCACAAGCGCCATCGGGACATTATGCATGTGCATGCCGCCGACCCACAGCGACTCGCTCAGATCGGGTACGAGTGCCGCCACCGCAGCTTCGATGGCAAGCACTTTACTCTTACGGACAGTATCCTGCATCAACTTAATCCTGTGTCATTACCAAGTCGCGCCAGCAGTTACGGAGCATCATGCCTTATGAAGCTGTAGCCCCAACTTCTTCTGTTTCCTCTATTGCCTCTTTCGGCTTCCGTCTCCCACTGATCTTGATCTTCCCACTTTCGACATCTACAAAAGCCGTGTCGCCGTCGCGGATGTTGCCATCGAGCATCTCAACGGCGAGACGGTCAAGAACCCTGTTTTGGATTACTCTCTTCAGGGGGCGCGCACCATAAACGGGGTCGAATCCTTCATTAGCCAGGTACTCCATTGCGTCGGCTGTTACTTCGAGAGCTATATTTCGCTCAGCAAGGCGCGAACGTACTCTATCAAGCTGCAAGTCGACAATACGGTTCAACTCCGCAAGCGTGAGCTGCTGGAAGATTACAATGTCATCAATCCTGTTCAAGAATTCCGGTCGGAAGTGCGCACGGAGCGCTTCGGTAATTCTCTGCCGGATAACTGACTCCTCACCAGGCCCTAGATCAAGTATGTATTGCGAGCCGATGTTAGAAGTCATTACGAGGATTGTGTTCTTGAAGTCCACGGTGCGCCCCTGCGAATCGGTCAAACGACCATCATCCAGGATCTGGAGGAAAACGTTGAACACATCCTGGTGGGCTTTCTCTATCTCGTCGAATAGGACCACCGAGTACGGCCTGCGACGCACCGGCTCTGATAGTTGGCCGCCCTCCTCGTAGCCAACATAGCCTGGAGGTGCTCCAATCAATCGGGACACCGAGAACTTCTCCATGTACTCTGACATGTCAATCCGTATCATCGCATTCTCGTCGTCAAATAAGTATTCCGCAAGGGCACGCGCTAGCTCAGTCTTGCCGACGCCGGTCGGCCCGAGGAAGAGGAACGAGCCAAGTGGCCTGTTCGGGTCCTGTAGGCCAGCACGAGCGCGCCTGACGGCATTTGCGACCGCGTGTATAGCCTCCTCCTGGCCGATTACCCTGAGATGCAGGCGCTCTTCCATACGCAGGAGCTTGGCCAGCTCTCCTTCGAGCATACGTTCAACCGGCACGCCGGTCCAGCGGCTGACCACAAAGGCAATATCGTCAGCATCGACCTCTTCTTTCAGGAGGCGTTGGCCCGTACCCCCACTGGCTACCTCCTCCAGCGTCTTGAGGTTTGACTCAAGCTCTGGGAGTGTGCTGTATTGTATTTGAGAGGCGAGGGCGAAGTCGGCATTGCGCTGTGCCTTCTCAAGGTCAGCATGGGCTTGCTCGATCTTTTCTTTGATGTCACGCGCTGACTTAAGGGAATCTCTCTCGCTCTGCCACCTGGAGCGCAATTCTCCTCGTGTCTCTTCTAAATTGGCGATCTCTTTATTTATCTTTTCAAGCCTCTCCTTGCTCCCCGCATCCCTTTCCTTCTTCAGGGCCTCTCGCTCAATTTGGAGTTGCATGATCCTGCGCTCGGCCTCGTCCAGCGCCAGAGGCATACTCTCAGCTTCCATACGAAGTCGCGCCGCCGCCTCGTCCATAAGGTCAATCGCCTTGTCCGGGAGAAAGCGGTCGCTGATGTAGCGGTTGGAGAGGACAGCCGCAGCCACGACTGCCGCGTCGGTAATCCGAACGCCGTGGTGTACCTCGTAACGCTCGCGCAGCCCCCGCAGTATTGAGATGGTCTCGTCAACGGTCGGCTCGTCAACAATTATGGGTTGGAAGCGCCGCTCCAGAGCAGGGTCCTTCTCAATATTCTTGCGATATTCATCCAGCGTGGTAGCGCCTATAGCGTGTAGCTCACCGCGCGCAAGCATCGGCTTGAGCATATTCGACGCATCCATCGCGCCTTCAGCCGCTCCTGCCCCAACTACGGTGTGCAGCTCATCAATAAAGACAATAATCTCGCCTTCGGACTCTGATATTTCCTTCAGTACTGCCTTCAGCCGCTCCTCGAACTCTCCCCTATATTTCGCTCCAGCGACCATAGCGGACAGGTCCAGAGAAACCAGTCTCCTGTTCTTTAGTCCTTCGGGCACGTCACCACGTATTATCCTGATAGCGAGACCCTCGGCGATAGCCGTCTTGCCCACGCCCGGCTCCCCGATCAAAACCGGGTTGTTCTTTGTTCGCCGCAGCAAGACCTGTATCACGCGCCTGATCTCTTCATCACGGCCAATTACCGGGTCCAGCTTGTTCTTGCGGGCTTCTTCCGTGAGGTCACGACCATATTTTTCAAGCGCCGCATATTTTCCTTCCGGGTTCTGGTCAGTCACGCGCTGGTTGCCGCGTATCTGCGACAGAACCGATAGCACCGCGTCCCTTGTCACCCCCGCTTCTCGCAGGACACGACCGGCATTACTTCGTTCGGCATCGTCGGCCATGGCGAGCAGCAGATGTTCGGTGCTTACGTACTCGTCACGCATCGAGGTAGCAGCACTTTCGGCGCGCCTCGTCGTATCGTTCAGGGCATTTGAAAGATACGTCTGGCCCCCGCCTCCGTATACCTTGGGCACCTTATCCAGTTCCGTACGTAGGGTCTGAGCCATAGCGCGACTGTTGACACCGAGCCGCGTTAGTATCTGTGGCACAACACCGTCCGGCTGCTCCACCAGCGCCAGCAGGAGATGTGAAGGCTCAAACTGATTGTGGTCCATCTCCTCGGCTAGCTGCCGCGCAGATAACACTGCTTCCTGGGCTTTTTCAGTATACTTTTGCAGGTTCATGGTTCTCGCCCCCTGTTTGTTTTCTCGCTAAATATTGGAGCATCTATCATACCATTTTGGTAGCAGGAGGCTCACACATCATCGGCCCATCCCTACCGCAACGCTTCCTTCTGTAGAGTAATTAGCTCCCGAATCCCCTTGTTTGCAAGCGATAGTAAATCGTTAAGCTCGTCTCGACTGAAGGGCTTGCGCTCGGCAGTCGCCTGGACTTCTACCAACCAACCGGCCTCAGTCATAACGACGTTGCAGTCAGCATCCGCGCGGCTGTCTTCAGAGTAGTTGAGATCCAGCATTGGCGCACCGTCAATTATACCCACACTGATAGCCGCAAGCATCTGCTTGATAACAGGCTTGTCGGCCTTTGGCAGCAAGCCCTGCGATTGAAGTCGTCTCACGGCTAACCCCAGCGCGACGACAGCACCCGTAATCGAAGCGGTGCGAGTTCCCCCATCGGCCTCGATCACGTCGCAGTCAATGGCAATCGTCCGCTCTCCAAGCGCCTCTAGATTGACGATTGCGCGCAAGGAACGTCCAATGAGACGTTGTATTTCCTGCGTGCGACCCTGAGGCTTACTACCTGACGTTTCGCGTTGGGAGCGAGTCGGCGTTGACGAGGGCAGCATCGAATACTCGGCGGTTACCCAGCCTTTGCGCTGCCCAACCAGAAAGGGAGGCACTCTTTCTTCCACAGATGCGGCGCAAATGACTCGTGTTCTACCGAATTCTATTAGCACTGAGCCCGCCGGAAACGACTGGAAATCTGGCGTTATCGAAATCGCCCTTAGTGCGTCGTTCGCCCGACCATCTATACGTCGTTGACTTGCCATCGATTATGGTTTCTCCTATTGAACTTGATGGATACGAACTGAATATTACCCGCCCGCACTGTACAACTCACTCCGGTCGCCGTGTACTCATCTGTAGGGACGCAACCAGTGCGACCGCGGCCACTGCCAACGACAGGACAAAGAGAACTGTGAAGCCCAGTATGTCGACTAACGCACCCCCAAGTACCGGTACGAAAATAACGACACCGAGAATAAGGTTTAGAAAGCCAACGTATGTTGCCCGCTCAGCCGGAGGAGCAATAGTCAGCAGCATATTGTTGTTGACGATACGAGCGGCCCCAACAGCCAGACCAGCCAGCACAAACACCAGCGCGAAAAGCGTGAAAAGGAGG
>JBBRVL010000007.1:0-29354 GCA_038246925.1 Chloroflexia bacterium | reverse complement strand
CTTATAATTCATAACTCATACATTGGTACTACTAGCATCAAGCTTTTGGGACCTATAGGGTCTTATCGTCACCCGAACAAGACTGTACCCTTAATAGTAATGGCTGCTGAGACAAAAGTTTCGCGTCCTAGCGGGCGCGATGACAACAGATACCGCCTTCTCTTGGAGCAGGCGTCGGACGGCATTGCCGTGTACGACCTGAAAGGGACTATAGTGGAGGCGAACTCGCGCGCCTGTGAGATGCTCGGCTATGAGCTTGAGGAAGTGCTCAACCTCAACCTCATGCAGATTATCTCGCCTGAGGACCTTCTGCGCTATCCCATCAGGTTTGAAGAACTGGCAGCCGGTAAAATAGTGCTCACTGAGTGTGTGTTGCTCCGCAAGGATGGTTCTCTATTACCTGTAGAGGCAAGCGCCAAGTTGCTCCAGAGTGGTGATGGCATTCAGGTTATCCTCCGCGATATTACCGAGCGAAAACGCGTCGAGGATAAGCTGCGCCGCCAGAACCAAGAACTTGCGCTCCTTTATGAGACCACACTTGGCCTGATCGACCGCCTTGACCCCACAAGCCTACTCGGTGACATCGTGAACAGAGCCGCGACCTTGATGGGCACACCTAACGGCTTTATCTACCTTGTAGAGCCTGACGAGTCGGAGATGCGCGTTCAGGTCGGGACCGGCATATTTACAGACCATCTGGGCTACCGCCTCAAGAAGGGCGAAGGCTTGAGCGGGCGCGTATGGGAAACCGGCGAGCCTTGCGCTATCGATGACTACCAGGGCTGGCCCAACCACCGCCAGGGCTTTGAACAGATGCGCGCCGTTGTCGGCATACCTCTTCGCTCAGGCTCACGAACTATCGGAGTGCTCGGACTCTGCTATGTAGAGCAGGGCAAGGTAATTGGTCCTGACGAAGTTGCTCTGCTGAATCGCTTCGGACAGCTTGCCTCGTTGGCCCTGGAGAACGCACGGCTGTACGAGGCCGCTCGTCAGGAGTTGGGTGACCGCGAGCGCGCTGAAGATGCCTTGCGCGCCAGCGAGACGCAGTTTCGTGCCGTATTTGAGAATGCAATGGACGCCATGTTCCTGCTAGATGAGATGGGCATCTGTCTCGACGCTAACCCCGCGGCTTGCACCCTCACCATGCAAGCCAAAGAAGACCTTGTCGGCCTCAGCATCCTCAAACATATACCTCCTGAACTCTTGCCTGAAGCTCAACGCATATTCGGACTTTTCAGTCGTCAGAACGATCTACCGGTAAGCGACCTGTCGGGCGAGCTTCAGATTATGCGAGGAGATGAACAGATCAGGGATATAGAGTTTTCCGGGAGGGCAAACTTTCTGCCCGGTTGCAACCTTGCCGTCATGCGCGACATCACCGACCGCAAGCTGCTCCAGGAGCAGTTGAGGTACCAGGCGTTCCACGACTCGCTTACCAACCTTCCGAACCGCGCACTTTTCATGGACCGGCTTCCCCAGGCGTTGAGCCGCAGCGCCCGTAACGACGATATGCTGGCTGTGGTATTCCTCGACCTCGATGATTTCAAGGTAATCAACGACAGCCTGGGGCACAAAGCAGGCGACCAGCTTCTAATCGAGGTAGGCAAGCGTCTTCGTTTGAGCGTGCGCTCTACCGACAGCGTGGCCCGCTTCGGCGGTGACGAGTTTACCCTGCTGCTGGAAGATATAGGGGGCATACCGAGGGCAGCCGAGGTAGCCGACCGCATCGCAAAGCGTCTTTCCGCACCATTCCGCCTGGAAGGGCACGAAGTGTTCGTTACAACCAGCATAGGCATCGCGCTCAGCTCGTGTGGCGAAGGCAGCCCAGAAGACATGGTCCGCAACGCCGACGTAGCGATGTACGAAGCCAAAGGCGGCGGCAAGGCGCGTTACAAGATATTTGACCAGAGCATGGACACGCGGGCGTGGGAGCGGCTCCAGACCGAGATACACCTGCGCCGAGCGATAGAGCGCGACGAGTTTGTGCTGCATTACCAGCCGGTAGTCAATCTTGACACCGGGCAGATAGTTGAGGTAGAGGCGCTTGTTCGCTGGCATCACCCGACGAAGGGACTTGTTGCACCCCTAGACTTCATTCCCATCGCCGAGCAGACGGGCCTGATAATACCAATCGGCCTGTGGGTGCTCGAAGAGTCGTGCCGTCAGGTGAAGCAGTGGCAGATTGACCTCGGTCTCGGTACGCTCCTCAAGTTGAGCGTCAATATCTCAGCTAAACAGTTCAAGCACTCCAGGTTGGTAGAAGATATAGCCCGCGTACTTCGCAACAGCGGCCTCGATCCTTGCTGCCTGAAATTGGAGATTACGGAGAGTGCAACCCTCGAAGACGTAGACACGGCCCGTGCCACCCTCCATGAACTGAAAAACCTGGGGATACACCTCGCAATAGACGACTTCGGCATCGGCTACTCTGCCCTGAATTACCTCAAGTCTTACCCGATAGACACCTTGAAACTTGATCGCGTGTTTATAAACGGTCTGGGCAAGGACAAGCAAGATACGGCTATCGTGCGTGCCATGCTGGCCTTCGCCAAGGGCTTGAGCCTGAGCGTAACCGCCGAAGGCATAGAGACAAAGGAGCAGTGGAAGCAGTTGCAAGTGCTCGAATGCGAATGCGGCCAGGGCTTCTATTTCTCCCGCCCCATCCCCGCCAAAGACCTCCGCACTCTGCTCGCCAACGCTGGCCAGGATGCCCTGGTTACGAAGCAACTGCAATTAGAGCAATTGGTGATCTAACAAGGTCGCCCTTACGCCGTCATTTTATCGATACAAGTAAGATAGCGGGCGTGGTACCGGAGCAATCTCCTATACAGTCAGGGTCGTAAGTTAGCAGCGCGACCGTTGAGCCGTCGGGTGACCACCTGGGCTGCATTGCCATACTTGAAGTTTGAAGAGCCAACTGTGCCGTGAGATCAGCCATTTTCCTGGCCGGAACATCTACCATATACACCCTGCTTGTATTTGGAGGGCAGGGGTCGGGCTGTGGGTGATCACAGCCGCCTGATCTCAACGAAAAGACAAAGTGCTTGCCGTCGGGACTCCAATCCTCGTTCCATAAGCCGTATCCACAGAACTGGTCCATGACGATCTGCTCTTGCGCGTCCGCGCTGACGAGTCTTGGTCCGCAGATGTCATTACCAAAGCTGCTCATCGTAAACCAGCTACCATCCGGCGACCACCTTCCTCTCCCACTCACATTTGCAGGGGAGATTTGCAGACGCTCACCGGTCACAAGGTTCAACAGATAGCTTGTCTGAGGTTCTGAATTGTGGAACTCGGTAAGGGTAGACTGCTGCCCAGTGGTATAGGCCAGCCATTCACCACCAGGCCGTATGGATGCTGAATCCATATAGGGGATATTGCGCTCTTCAATTATGCGGCCATCAGCATCCACATTCACAAGCCTTTCACCGCCCACATAGTAGGCGTTATCCAGGTAATTAATACCCAGGATAGCACTGGCTCTATCCGTCCGCCACCAGCCTATATCGAACAGTATCGGTAACTCTGGTCTTTCGGTGAAGATGGGTGGTCCACCAGACGTGAAACGGATGACATCGGTGCGGCTTGGCAAGCGGATTTGACCTGTCCACTTCCCTCTGGACGGCACCAGAATTGTATTTCCAAGTGGGTCTTGCCCCAAAAAGATGTCCCAGGGCACATCGCCCTCGCCCATCTCGTAGGCGTGGAGCAAGGTCTGGCTGCTGCCGTCCGCGTTCGACCAGTACAGCTTCCCTGACGTGGTGATATACACCAGCTTATCACCTTCCGGTGCCCAGACGAGGGAAGTGATCGGCTCAGTGGTGGTAATTGCCCTCTCGACCGTCAGAGTTACGTCCAAACCCCAGCTCACAGTAGAGACTATAGTGGGATTTATGAGCGTGGCAACTTGCAGCACCGCAGGAGTAGGTGTGATAGTAGGGATAGGCTCGGTGGGGGTGATGCCCGGCAGAGGCGGCTCGATTGTCCCCTCAGCGGTGGGCAAGGCAGGCGGCACGACTAAAGGCACTGCGGTAGCTGCTATCGTAGGCTCAGGGGTGGGCGGCGGGTTATTCCCTACTGCCGAATCGCACCCGATGAGTGAGGTCAATACGACCAAGCACGCCAGTAATACGAGTGGGCTTCTTTGCGCGTGGCGCATCTTGCCTCCTGTGGGATAAGGCTATGGTATTGCTACGACACTATACCCCTTCTCCTCAAGAAGTGCAACACCAGATCTTCAAACGGCTGATCGGTGGTGACCTGCACGTAGTTGATACCCCTGCGGCGGCAGAACTGCTCAATATTACTCTGCCACGCCTCGAACTTCTCCCTGTAGAGGTTCAGGATCGTGCCGTCTATCGACACTTCCTGGGTCGCGCCCGTCTCCACATCCTTCAGGCGCAGGTCGCCTATGAGGGCAAGCTCCGGGTGGACCTCGGCGGGGGCCATAATATGTATCAGGTTCACCTCGTGCCCGGCTGCCTGGAGCGCCGCAAGGCCGTCAACTCCACCGCCTTCTACCAGGCAGTCGCTCAGGATAAAGAGGAGGCCGGGGTACTTCGCCTGCCTTGCGTACTGCTTGAGGATCAAATCGAGGTCCGTTTCCCCGCTTGCCCGCACGCCCGCCACAAAGCGAAGCAGCGACACAGCATGCCCCTTCCCACGCACCGCCGAGAAGCGTTGCAGCCCTGACCTGCTGAAGGCCGTCATGCTTAGCCTATCAAGGTTCGCCAGCGCGATGTACCCCAGAGAGGCTGCCGTGCGCTTGGCATACACCAGCTTGTTATGCCCCCGTGTATCGCCCTGTGGCGCAACAACGCCCGACCTACCCTGGCTGTCGATGCTGCCCGTATCAACTGGCGCTATGGGGGCAGTGACCGTTATGTCGTTAGGATCGCCCCAGTCCATTGACTTGCTGGCATCGAGCAGGATGTGGACGGTAATATCCTCTTCCTCCTGGAAGAGCTTGATGAAAAGGCGCTCCATGCGGGCATAGGCGTTCCAATCGACCCGTCGCAGGTCGTCTCCGTGAGTGTAGCTGCGGTAATCGGCAAACTCGACCGATTGTCCCCGCTTGACGCTGCGCCGCTCGCCCTTCAACTGGCCCGATTTCAGCTTGCGACTGACGAGCGACAGCCGCTCAAGTTTACGCATGAACTCGGCGTCGAACAGCTGGGTATAAAATGCCTGCGAGCTAGATGGGGTTTGCATGGAGGTTAGTGGTTGTCCTTTCGCGTCTACTATAACTCAAATCTCACCACGCTTCGCGCATCACATTTCATCCGAGCTTGACACCCACCGACGGTTTGCAATACAATCAGGCCACCCTTGCCCGCAGGAGAAGCTCTGCCGTGCCCAATAAACCCAACCATAACGGTCGAACAGCCCTTACTATAAAGGAGCTGCCCGCCGATGGCCGCCCGCGAGAGAAGCTGAAAGCCCTGGGCGCAGGCTCCCTCTCCGACGCAGAGCTACTTGCCATTATACTCCGGGTCGGCACCCAGGGCGAGAGCGTGGTAGACCTGGCGAACCGCTTGCTTGTCACCTACGGCGGGCTGGTCGGCCTGAGCCGCGTCTCCTTTTCCGAGCTTTGCGACGTTCACGGCCTGGGTGAAGCGAAGTCATGCCAGCTAAAATCCGCGTTAGAGCTTGGCCGTCGCCTCCTGCTCGCCCAGCCCGAAGAGCGCCTACAGGTGCGGTCGCCCGCTGATTTAGCCCCCGTCCTCATGCTAGAAATGGCTCCCCTCGATCAGGAAACCTTACGAGTAGTCCTTCTCAACACAAAAAATCAGGTGATAAAGTTTACCGACGTCTACAAAGGCTCACTCAATTCTTCTCTGGTGCGCGTGGCCGAAGTATTCAAGGAAGCAGTAAGGGTTAACGCCGCCGCCATCATCGTGGCCCACAATCACCCCAGCGGCGACCCCACCCCCTCGCCCGAAGACGCTCACGTAACTGAGCAGCTAGTGGCCGCCGGTAAGCTCCTTGAGATAGAAGTGCTGGATCACCTTGTGATAGGCGAGCGCAAATGGGTCAGCTTGAGGGAGAGGCGGTTGGGATTCAAGTAAAGGTAGTAGTTCATCACGCTGTTACGATGCAATGCCCAGGTTTGCCGCAACAAGAAAGGAGCAATGAAATGGAAAGTCCAGGAGACAATGATCAGACATTAGTTTATGCGTCCGATACCCGCTCCAGAGCGGAGGTTGACGAGGAGATCCGCTTTGCTGACGAGCGAAGAAAATTAGAAAGCCAGGTCAAGTCGGGGGCGAATTGGTTCATTTGGATTGCCGGCCTATCTCTGGTCAACTCCATCCTTTTCCTGACCGAATCGGGCTGGACTTTCCTCATCGGCCTGGGGATCACCCAGATCACAGATGCGCTGGCAACAGCTTACCAGGTCGAAATAGGTGATTGGGTAAAGTATGCTGCCTTTGCACTGGATGTTATTATCGCAGGCATCTTCGCGGGTTTGGGCGTGCTTGCGTCTAGGAGGTATACCTGGGCCTTCATAGTGGGAGGCGTTTTATACGCTATCGATGGGCTAATCTTCTTGTTGCTTCCGCTTTGGTTCGATCTGCCGCCGGAGTTTCTCAATATTGCGCTTCACGTGTTTGCACTGTTCTTCATAGTCATCGGCTTGCGGGCTAACATGAAGCTGGGCAGGCTAGAGCAAGAGCATGTGCAAAAGTTGGTGCCATAAGCAGCAAGTTTCAGGCGTTGGCTGTGGAGGCTGTGGGATGGAATAACCCACTCATCCTCGGTACTCACCTACGTGTTGTTGTGCGCTAGATCAGTTTTAGATATCTGCCACAGGAATATAGAGCATAAAGGATCTATCCTCGAAACATCGAAAGCCGTACCGCTCGTAAAATCGGGCAGCACCCTCGTCTTTAGCATCGACAAGTACAGCCACCGCGCTGATCTCTCGCGATAGGGTCAAGCATCGCCTAACGCGCAGAGATAGGTATACACAAATAGATACTCGACCACCTTGTGATAGGGGAGCGCAAATGGGTCAGCCTGCGGGAGAGGAGGCTTGGGTTTAAGTAACACTACTGGCATTTGAACCGTCTCTATTCAATGACAGTACATGTATGCAAGGCCGTTAGCAAAATGAAGTGGGATAGAAGGAGAAGGAGCGGAAAGTAGTGATTAGACCCCCAGGTACGCTCCGACTCATCAAGAACTGCCCTCATGTTCTGCTGCTCCTGATCGTAGCTCTGCTTGTGGCTGGCTGCGGTCTGGACCGAGGTGCGCCGTCTACTGTCACTGCTGTTTCTCCCACTGATACCCCACAAGCGCGGCTGGAGCCACAGAGCACGCGAGCCGCGACAACAGAAGGCAGCGCCGCCGACCGGGAAAATATCACAGCCCTGGTCGCCACGATGCAGGCTGATGTAGTCGCAGGCAACAAAGAGGCATATCTTTCGCATGTCGACCTGAGTGACCCTATCTTTGCCCTTGAGCACAGCCGTTGGGCGGACGGTTGGGTTAAGAACCGGCCAGCCACTTTTGCCCTACAGGTACGCGCCGTCGTGTCCACTGCCTCCTCGGCCACTGCCTCACTGACGATGCGGTGGAAGATGGCTGCACCCGACGCGGAGGAGCGTACCGCCACGCTGCCTGTGCGTTTCACTCGTTCTGCCGATAGCTCATGGCGCTATGCGGGCGAATTATGGGTCCCCTTCCAGTCGGAGCACTTTGTGGTAAAGGTCATGCCTGGGCTGGAAGAGGTGGCTAGCGCGCTCACCCCAGAGCTGCCAGAGGTCTACTCGCACGTAACCGCTAGCCTGGGGTACACCCCATCTCGAAACCCGGAGATCAAACTATATGACACCTCTGAGACCCTCGTTGCTATGACTTTGCTGCACTTGCCGAATATTGGTGGGTGGAACGAGCCTGGGGAAGCCCTCAAGTTCCGGGCAGCCAGTTATGAGCCTGCGCTCAAGGGCGGCATAGCTCATGAATTCACCCATTACCTGACCTTTGACAGGTCAGGGACCGCCCATACCAGGATGCCGTGGTGGCTTGACGAAGGTCTGGCGGTCTATGTCGGCAGCCGTTTTGTGCCTGCCGACCGAGCAGAGGAGCGCATGGGCCAGGTCCGCGAGTGGGCTGACGAGGGTGGCCTGGCCGACTGGGACTCGATCAGCGATTTCGAGTCTACGCCGGTCGAGCTTTGGGAATACACCTATCCCCAGGGCTATGCAATGGTCCGATATATCACAGAGAGGTTCGGTGACGAGCAGCGCAACCGCTGGGTCGCCGCCATGGCTACCGATATGGAGATCAAGCAGGCAACGGCTGAGGTACTAGGTCTGCCTTTTGAAGAGCTTGACCGTGCGTTCGTGGCGTGGGCAAAACAGCAGTGAGGGAGATCGTTTCCGGCGATAAGATACGGTCTGCGTGAGAAACAGCCTCTCGGCGCTCAGTACCGAGTGAAGAAAGGCGACTGTGACAGCTTTTCGATCTCAGGTTGCAACAGCATCGCGCCGGGCGGCTTCCCTTCCTGCATCAGCGAGATGCGGCATTTCGGGTCGCCCGGATAGGAAGCGCAGGAGTGGCCCAGGCCGAAGCTCAAACCGAGCGCCTGTCCCACCAGATAAGACGCGCTCTGGCACGATTTGTCCAACTGTCCCGATTGCGGGCACCACAGGCTGGTAGCCAAGGACGGCGCAACAGCGAAGCCGGGCATGGAGAGCGCGCCCTGTGCTATCGTGTAATTCTCTCCCGTGTAAGGTGCGACTACTACCCTCAAATTATTTCCAGGCGCGGGCAAGTGCCTCGCGTACTGTGACCATGTAGCCTGTGCCAGCTTATCCTTGTTTGTATACATTCCGCTCAGACTATTCCATTGTGCCGACGTATGTTCGGTCGTGACAATTACCGGCTGGAGCAGGCGGAACGTCTTCCCCACGTGTGCGAAATACCAGTATTGGCTATTGGCCAGCACCGTGCGGAAGCGCGCAAGGCCGGTATTTACTCCCTCCACATCAGATAGGCGATCAGATGAGACCATCATCACCGGCAGCACCGCGTAATTCAGATCGGCGAACCTCACGGCACGCCAGTCCGATCTGCCTGCCCCCACGGCAACGAGAGTCCAATCCGCCCCATACTGCTTTGCGACCGCACGCTTCAGGTCGAGGGGCCTGACCTGCCCACCTGACTTTACATACCAGCAGTTTAGCCCTTCGCATCTTGAATAGAGCACAGCCCTTGCCCCAAACTGCTCCAGTGCCGCCCCCCAAACGTCTATCCCTCGATAGAAGTCGTCCTCGAATATCACGCTGAGGACAACCAAGGTTGGTGTAACCTGGGCTTGCGGAGGTTGCGGAGCTTGCGGAGCTTGCTGGGTTTGTTGGCTCGCCACCTGCGCCGCTGTGACTGCCGTTGCGGTTGCGTTGGCATTGTTGTTCGCCTGCGCCGTGCCTGCTGCCGAAGCTGTAGACTGTGCGACAACCTGAGCCGTCGATGTCACGCTGAGTGCGCTTGCCTGAGCCACCGATGTAGATTGGGCCTCCACAGCCATAGCGGTTGCCATGTTCGAGCTTCCCGCGCCCGAAGTCGCAGAGGCCTGCCGCACCGGTGTTGCCTGGGCTATTGGCCGTGCCGTGCCCGTTGTGTTTGTAGCTTGTACCTCTATCACCGGGCTTTGTGCTACGGATTTCGTAGACGGAAGATCGTGCGTGGCTGTGGGGATAATGGCGACAACTGTGGCCGTGCCGGAGATGCCTCTTGTCGACAGGCCCGCCTGCGATGTTGACACGGCGGTGCGTGTTACCGGGATCGCAGGCTCCGGCATCCCGCCGAAATAGCCGCTGATCATACCGATACCCGCCACAAGCATAACCATAGCGGCCAGAATACTCAGCCGCATCAGCCAGGGCATACTTGTGCCAGGCACTCTACTCACAGAACAACCTTCCTGACATCACTCTCCTCGCCCCATAACGCTCCCTTGATGCGCCCGCAAGCGCTCAACAATTGATAAATCCTACATCCTATAAAACGTGTCCTATAAAACGGGGTATCGAATAGAATATCACTCCGGCGACCCAAAAAGCAAGGAAAAATGGCACGAAACTGCCATGATTTGCATTACAGACGAAATATGAAAGACCAAAGACGATAATCATCTCTCACGTTTCACGCTATCATTCCATCGCCCCACGCTTGACACCCCCCCCAGGCGTCGCGTATAATTCAACGACATATCAAACGGCGAGGGGGTGATACTTAATGAGTGAAGTAACAGTTGGCGACAACGAAAGTTTCGAGAGCGCTCTGCGCCGCTTCAATAAGAAGGTGCAGCAAGACGGTATCCTCGCCGAGGCCCGCCGCCGTGAATATTATGAGAAGCCGAGCGTCCTACGGAAGCGGAAAGAAGCCGCCCGCCGCCGCAAAGCCATAATGAAGACTACCCCTCGCTAAACAGCGCCCTTTTCGCAGGTCCAGGCTCTCATGTAAGTGTCTCCTGGGCCTGTTTGCTTTTAATAGATTTGCGGCATGGTATAATAAAAAAGGTACACACGTACCGAGCGCGGGAGCCTCATAGATATGTTATCTAACCAGAGACGAGCAGGATGAGCCTTAAAGAGCAGTTGGTAAGCGATATACAGGATGCTATGCGTAGTGGTGATGAGCTACGTAAATCGACTTTGCGTATGGCGCGCGCAGCCATCAAGAACGCAGAGATGGCGCGTAGTTCTCAGGTTCTTGATCTGGTTGGGCGTGGAGACCCTGCTGCTAAAGGTGGTGTGTACGACCAGGTCAGAGAACATCGAAGGCTTGCGCAGGAATATGAGGCGCAGGACAACCTGGAAATGGCTCAGAAGGAGAGGGCTGAAGTTGCCTCGATATTGGTCAGGCACTCAGAACTTGATGAAGAGAGCTTACGGAATGTGCTATACAAAGAGATAAAGCAGCGCCGCGAATCCGCCGAGGAATATAAGCGCGGCAACCGGCAAGACCTTGTGGATAAAGAGCTGGCGGAAGCCGCCATCCTTGAAGCTTATCTACCCCGGCAAATGTCTGAGGCCGAGATCGAGGCTGAAGCGCGTTCGCTCCTCACTGAGCTCGGCAACCCAGGACCCAAAGAGATGAGCAAGGTGATGCCCGCCGCCATGGCTCGCTTCAAAGGCCGCGCCGATGGACGGACCGTGAATCAGGTAGTTAGCAGACTGCTTGCCGAGGGCGTATCCTGACAGGCTTTATAATCTATATACTCTCTCGCCAATCCGCGAGAGATCAGCGCAACTGGGCACTGGGCAGAGTGTTCGGCTAACAGCCGGGCCTGGCCCTGGTGCCTTTTCCTTTCAGGGTAATACGAACAAAAGCCGGTAAGCGAATACAGCTATGCAGCTATGAATAGTGAGCCGCAAAACCCACAGCCTCCAAACGAGAGCAACGACGCCCCCGGCGATAGCGTGCCCGCGTCAACGGCACCGGCATCTAAATCCAAAATCCAAAATCTAAAATCCAAAATCGAGGCGCGTCCCCTCCTTTCGCTCAGGTCTCGACCTGTGAGCCTGCAAAGGGAGGACGAGCATCACTCCACTGACACAGGCGTTCACCTTACGATTTCTGCCCTCGTGCTCACTCTGCTTATCAGCCTCATAATGGCCGTGCCTATCCTTCCGGGTCAGGTGCAGGTTGCCGATGGTACGCCCGCCACCCAGGATGTTTACGCCGATTCCTCCCTCCGCTACGAGTCTAAGATACTTACCGATAAGGCACGCGAAGATGCTGTCTCCGACCCCGCTAACGAGGTCTGGATACAGGACACCGATGTTGTGCAGCGCCAGCGCTCGATTTTGCTCCATAATCTCTCCGTGCTCGACCGATTACGCGATACCGAGCCGTCTATCATAGACGCGGGTGATGACTTGCAGCTCACCACCTTCCAGGGCATCACCCCTACCCAGGTTATGAGCACGGCCATTGTCACCCTCAATGATAGCGACTTCAGGTTCTGGCGCGAGAGCGTAGTGTTGCCCGCCTTTGATAGGCTGATGAGGGTGGGCCGCATGTCGTCCCCTGCCGATGTTGAAGCTGCGCGCGCTTCTCTGCCGAATGTACTCATGACAGCTTTGAGCGTTGATGAAAAGGCTGTCGCTATCGACTTCATCGCGCCGCTTTTACAGGTAAACGTCCGTCTCGACGAGGAGCAGACAAAGCAAAGACGTGAAGCTGCCTCCTCTGCCGTGAAGCCGGTAGTGGTCACAGTGCAAAAAGGTGAAGCTATCCTCCGGCAGGGCGAGATCGCCACTCCTGAGATCATAGAAAAGATGCAGGAGGCAGGCCTGCTCAACCGCGATATATCCCTTCAGAGCATAGTCGGTACGACCGCGATTGTGGGCATTCTTATGCTCCTCCTCCATCTTTATATTTACCGTCACGAATCCCAGGTTGGTATGCGGCGCAAACAGCTCATCCTGGTCGGGATGTTGATACTGGTGACAATGCTGGCGGCCCGTATATTCCTGCCGGGTCATGCTCTCCTGCCATATCTCCTGCCGCTTGCCTCCGTCTCCATGCTGCTGGCCGTGCTCCTCAGTCCTAACCTCGCCATGCTTGTGACCTTTATCCTGTCTGCCCTCGTCGGCATGGTAATAAATGGCGGACTGTCGATGGACCTCCCTATATACTACTTCGTCGGCGGCCTTACAGGTATCTTTACCCTCACCCGGATCGAGAAGGTGAGCACCTTTGCGCTGGCTGGATCGGCCATCGCGCTCGCTTCGTTCATCACGGCGATTACTCTGCGCCTGCTGGGCAACAGCACCCTCGATTGGAATATAGTGGGACAGCTAAGCCTCGGCGCGCTCTTCAATGCGGGTATATCGACTTCTATCACCTACGCGGCATTTTCTCTGCTGGGTACCCTCTTCGGCATCACCACCCCGCTTCAACTGATGGAGCTTGCCCACCCCGACCAGCCGCTCCTCCGCCGCCTCATGCGCGAAGCTCCCGGCACATATCACCATTCACTGGTAGTCGGCAATCTCGCAGAACGTGCCGCCGAGACAATCGGCGCCGACCCGCTTCTCACTCGCGTATGCGCGTACTATCACGACATAGGCAAGGTCGAGCACCCCTTCTACTTCATAGATAACCAATCAGGCATACGCAACGTGCACGACGAGATGGACCCGTTCTCCAGCGCGAAGATCATTGCCGAGCACGTGCGTGACGGTATACGCCTCGGCCAGAAGTACAAGATACCCCGCCGCGTGCTCGACTCGATCCCTCAGCATCACGGCACTATGCTCATCAAGTTCTTCTATTACAAAGCGCTGGCGAGTGACCCCACAGTCAGCCAGGACGATTTCCGCTATCCTGGCCCCAAGCCCCAGACCAAAGAAAACGCTATCCTCATGCTGGCCGACGGTGTTGAAGCCACCGTGCGCGCGATGGCCCAGAGCGGCGCGCTCGATAAGCTTGCCAACCCCAATAATGACGCTACCGAAGGCTCCGATCTGTACACAGATAAATTGTCGCTCCCCGAAGATGCCATCTCCAACGTAGTGCATAAAACGATCAGCGAGCGCATCGAGGACGGCCAGCTAGACGAGTGCGACCTCACAGTGCGTGACATAGCACGCATCCAGGAAGCGTTTGTAAGTATGCTCAAGGGAATATACCACCCGCGCGTCTCTTACCCGGGGTCCCCCAAAGCCAGGGCTGAGAACGCAGTTGCGCAATCTTCTATATCTACCAATACTGCTCCGGCAAACGGGCACGCCACAGCAGGGCAACCACAGGGGGTTGCCCCTACGAATGGCACGCAGCCTAATCTCGATCCGAAACCTCAAACCGCCGACGTCTAGCCCAGAAGATGCAGCCTGAACCAATCACCCCCGGCCACTCATTTGAGATAACCATTCAATACGATCCTCAATACGAGGGGCTTGTTGATGAGGACGCCCTTCGACGACTCGCTCTGGAAGTATTGCAAGCTGAGGGCATACAAGGCCCATTGGAGGTCGGTGTGGTTGTTACGACTGACGAAGAGGTGCATGCTCTGAATAGAGAGTACCTGGGGCACGATTATAAGACCGACGTCATCTCCTTTGGCATGGGCGGCATGGAGGACGACCGCGACTTCATCACCCCCTCCGAGCGCCCTCCATACCTGGGAGATATAGCAATCTCTTACGAACGCGCCGCCGAGCAGAGCCACGAATACGGCCACTCCGCCGAGGCAGAAGTAGCTACTTTGCTCGTGCATGGCCTCCTCCACCTCCTCGGCTACGATGACACCAACGACGCAGACCGCGAGAAGATGCACGCCCGCCAGCAGAAGCTCATTTTGGATTTTGGATTTTAGATTTCGGACCCTAAATCTTGCCGAACTCCAAAATCCAAAATCCAAAATCCAAAATCGTCCAAAGTTTCGGATATGCCTTCGCCGGGTTGCGTTACTGCCTCCGCACCCAACGCAACTTCCGCATACACATAGCAGTGGCCGCAATCGGCACCATTGCGGGCCTTCTACTCGGTCTCACTCTGATTGAGTGGGCTGTTTTCGCTATAATGGTCGCTATGGTGCTGGCAGCCGAAATGGTCAACACGATGGTCGAGTCGCTGGTCGATCTTGTCACTACCGAGTATCATCCGCTAGCCAAAGTTGCCAAAGACGTAGCCGCAGGCATAGTCCTCCTGACCGCCCTCGCCTCGGTAATCGTTGGTCTCCTCATCTTCGCCCCCAGGCTGCTCACTATCCTTCTCCCCTGACAATCAACACCAAGTCTATGACTCATTTCTCATATCAATCCAAAATCCAAAATCCAAAATCCAAAATCCAAAATCGTATGAACATCCTGCTACTCGCCCCGCAATGGCCCGATCCTCCCCGCCAGGGCGCGGCGATACGCAATAACCAGATACTCCTTTACCTGGCCCGCAGGCACAAAGTCACCCTCCTCACCTTCGCGCCCGACGGCCCTGTGGACAAGTCCCGCCTGGAAGCCGCGTGCGAGCATGTAGAAATCCTGCGTCTGCCCGTTCGGTCGACAGCCCAGCGCCTCAAAACGCTTGCCTTATCGCCCCTCCCCGACATGGCCTGGCGTCTTCACTCCTCTCTGATGCGCGAGTGTATCCGCACCCTGGCCGAGACCACAGCCTTCGACGCTATCCATACCGAAGGGATAGAGATGGTCCCTTATGCTCTGCTGGCGCATGACATACTCTCCCGGCGCGGCTTCCAGGCTTCCATCACATACGACGCACACAACGCCGAGTACCTGCTCCAACGTCGGGCTTTCACTACCGATCTTCCCCACCCCAGGCGTTTGCCCAGGGCTCTGTACTCGCTGGCGCAGTGGTGGCGGCTTCGCAATTTCGAGCGCAAGTTCTGCCTGACGAGCGAGCATATCATCGCCGTATCGGAAGCAGATGCTCGTGCGCTGGCCCGGCTCTCCCCTGCCATCGCCGCTCGCACGGTCTTATTGCCCAACGGCGTAGACCCCGCTTACTGGTCGAGAGAAGCTTCCTTTTCGCGAGAAGCAGTACTCACAGACAGTAACGATACCCTCGTCTTCGACGGCACGATGGACTTCCGGCCCAACGTCGATGCCGTCCTCTGGTTTGCCGCCGAGGTCTGGCCTCGCATCAAGGCCAAATGTCCCGGAGCGCGTTTCTTCATCGTTGGGCGCAACCCCTCACCCACTGTTCTCTCCCTGGGCGAGATCCCCGGCATTACGGTCACGGGCACGGTGGAAGACCCACGTCCCTGGGTGGCCTCAGCCGACGTCTACGTGGTCCCAATGCGAATGGGAGGCGGGGTGCGCCTGAAGGTGCTACAGGCAATGGCAATGGGCTGTGCGGTCGTCTCAACGCCGATGGGGGCTGAGGGCATAGACGTTCGCCACAACGAGCATTTACTGTTAGCGGCCTCGGCAACCGACTTCGCGCAGGCGACACTTACCCTGCTGGAAGACCCAGCACGTCGCGCCGCCCTCGGCATCGCAGCCCGCTCCCTCGCCTCGTCTCGCTACGCCTGGGACGCCCTGTTGCCTACGTTAGACGAACTATATAGGTAGCGGTGCTAGAACAACTGTATCCACTTCATCGACAGCGTCAGGCTCAACAGCAAAATCGAACTGACGAGCGATGCTATTCCCACATACCGCCAATTGCGTGCTGCCGCGTAAGTTATTATCTCAGCTACAAGCGTGAATGCAGGTGTAGCCAGCAACAGTAACACCCCCAGGTTGATCAGCGCAAGCGGGTTGAGCGCCATCAACTCCGGTACTATTCGGTCAATAGCTACGACTCTCGCCTCCAGAGTATCACCCCCCGGCGTACCCACAGCCAGCCACCAAACCAGCCCCGCACCCATAGCCGCGAAGCTCGCATACATACCCGTAGTCAGGATCAACCCGACCCATTGATAGGTAGCCCTGTCGGCATCGGCGCTCACGTTCACTGGTTCCCCGTCGTAATTCATAATTCAAAACTCATAATTCAAAACTCGCTTATCTTCCTGGCACAAGGTCGAACCCTAGCGCTCTCGTTATCATCAGCAACGCTATGACAATCGCCACCCAGCCAAATATCTGCTTCAACCGCGCGTTCGGCGTGCGGGGCACAAGCCATGCCCCTACCTTCGCACCCAGGAACACAAACAGGGCGGTCGGTACAGCTATCAGCGGATCAACGTCCCCGTTGGCATACCTCACGAAAGCCGCGCTCGTAGCCGTCACGCCGATCATGAAATTGCTGGTGCCTGTCGCTACCTTGAGCGGGATCCGCATCAATAAGTTCATCACAGGCATCTGGATGATGCCACCGCCCACTCCCAGCAGTCCGGCAACCACCCCCGCCAGCGCGCTGATGCCCATGCCGGTGCGCACGTTGCGCGGGCTGTACCGCTCGGTCTGACCGGAAGCAGCATCATGGTATGTGCCTTCAAGCCCGAGCGCCTTGCTGGTTTTGTCTCCACCTTCCATAGGTTCGAGAGGTTGGTCTTTGGTGTTGCCGCTCCGCAGCATGGTAATCGCTACGTAAAAAAGCACAACTGCGAACAGCCCACTCAACAATCTTGCAGGCAGCAGCGAAGCCACCAGAGAGCTTAGTAGCGCGGCAAGCGTAGTCGAAATAAGGAGCACTAAACCTAGCCGTATATTCGCCAACCGGCTGCGTACATACGTCGAGGCCCCCGCCGTAGAGGTCGCCACCACCGCTACATTGCTCGTACCTATAGCCTTTAGCTCAGGTATGCCGAAGATCAAAACAAGCGCGGGCACCACAAAAACCCCACCGCCCAGCCCCAGCAGCGCCCCAAGCAGCCCCGCCATAAATCCGGTAATTGCCAGCCCTATGTAGAAGAATATATCCATGTATGGTGAAACGTGAAACGTGAAACGTAAGCTATCAGCCGTCAGCCGTCAGCCGTCAGCCGTCAGCCGTCAGCCGTCAGCTATCAGCCACCGGCCACTAACCTCCAACCCCTAACCCCTAATCCCTCTGCGTCTCTGCGGTGAACAACAATAAATAATCTTGGCGTTCTTTGCGTTCTTGGCGTCTAGGTGGTTCCGTCATCAACGTTTCACGCCAGTATACACGCGCCGGGCAACGGCTTCCACCGTGGGAGTGGCTAATAAGACAGCATCGTACCGCCGCCGTCTCGGCAGCAATTGGTAGTCATAGCACACCGGCAGAGTCATGCACAAGTGCCGGCGAGACGCCAGCGTTACCCACATCTACATCTGTCTTATTAGCCACTCCCTCGCCGGTAGCTGCGAGCGCAAGTATGGGCAAATAGCGTATAATACACCCTAAGCAAGAACTCTGGAGCGCTCTGGTGGCCCGCCCGACGGACCCCGCCGGAGCGTTTTTCTTTGTCCGCATCTTAGTTACTTTGACCCTTTTGCGGCGGTTGTAGGTAATGACACAGGTAATGGCATAAGAGGTGCTTAAACTATACGTATATTTCTAGAAAGAGGCGAAAGATGGAGAAGAGAAGTAACATTACAGGACACTCAGACGACAACAGTCATAGTAACGGCAATGGTCATGGCAATGTTAACGGCACTACGAACAAAAACGTCGTAGCAAACGCGATAGCAAAGGGCAGTACTGTTCTTACAGGTTCATCTGGTGGTATTACCGCTTTCAGCGATCTAAACCCCCTGAAGCTGACTTTGCCGGTAGACACAATAGATACCATAGCCCCCGCAGTCCCAATAGCTAACTCCGACCGGGCACGAAACACGTTTGATTACCTGATCGTCGGCGCGGGCTTTGCCGGTAGCGTGCTTGCCGAGCGCCTTGCCAGCCAGCAGGGCAAAAAAGTCCTTATTATAGACCAGCGCAACCACATCGGCGGCAACGCATACGACCACTATGACGACGCGGGTATCATGGTACACAAGTATGGCCCGCATATCTTCCATACCAACTCGGAGAAAGTATTTAACTACCTATCCCAGTTCACTCCCTGGCGCTCATACCAGCACAGGGTGCTTGGCAGCGTAGATGGGCAGCTTGTCCCCATCCCTATCAACCTCGATACCGTAAATCGCCTTTATGGTCTGAATCTGACTTCGTTCCAGCTTGAGGAGTTCTTCCAGTCGGTAGCCGAGCCTGTCGAGCAGTGCCGCACGTCTGAAGATGTGGTAGTAAGCAAAGTCGGGCGTGATCTATACAACAAGTTCTTCCGACGCTACACACGCAAGCAGTGGGGCCTCGACCCCTCAGAGCTTGACGCCTCGGTTACGGCCAGGGTCCCCGTGCGAACCAACCGTGACGACCGCTACTTCACCGATACCTACCAGGCGATGCCTCTCCACGGCTACACCCGCATGTTCGAGAAAATGCTCTCCCACCCCAACATCAAGATAATGCTCAACACCGACTACAAGGAGATAGAAGGGATAATACCCTACCGCGAGATGGTCTACTCAGGCCCTGTCGATTCCTTCTTCAACTATCGTTACGGCAAGCTGCCATACAGGTCACTTGAGTTCAAGTTCGAGACGCTCGATATGCCTTTGTACCAGGAGACAGGCACGATCAACTTCCCGAACGACCATGCCTACACGCGTATCACCGAGTTCAAATACCTGACAGGACAGCAGCACCCCAAGACCAGCATCGTCAGTGAGTTCCCACGTGAGCACGGCGATCCATACTACCCGGTGCCGCGCCCCGAGAACGCCGCGCTCTACAAGAAGTACCAGGCGCTCGCCGACGCAACCGAGAACGTCCACTTCGTAGGCCGCCTTGCGACTTACAAGTATTACAACATGGACCAGGTGGTAGCCCAGGCGCTCAGCGTCTATGAGAAGATAGCCGCCCGCATCCAGAGCACTACTCACATCAGTATAGCAGTCGGCAGCCATGCATCGAGTGCCAGTTATAACCCCTGATAGAGACAGCAATAGCAACTACAAAGAGCGAACTAATCTCCACAGTCCCACTCGCACAGGATCTATATACCACAACAGTATGCAAATCCTGTGCGATTATCTACAGTGATCAATCCTAGCGCCGATTGGTGGAAATCTAATTCTGAATCTACCTTCGGGTCTATACTGCGTTGGCCTTGATGCGCATACAGCTGC
The DNA here is from genome assembly GCA_038246925.1 of Chloroflexia bacterium. Classification (GTDB taxonomy): domain Bacteria; phylum Chloroflexota; class Chloroflexia; order QHBQ01; family JADMIH01; genus JADMIH01. Next base: position 9,783 of record JBBRVL010000007.1, on the reverse strand, counting down.
AATCTATCTGCGCTTCAATCGTTGGAGGGATTAATTATGCCACGCTTAATTCGCGACAACGGCTTGTCTATAGTCATGTTCTTGCTCTTCTTCTTCTCCCTTGTGGGGCAGAGCATAACCGGCTTCATGGAGTACAACGATGACCAGCAGGCGCACAACCAGTCCGAGATAACTTTCCCCCAGTATCTAGTAAGTGGTCACTTCGTAGAGGCAGTATTCGAGAACTGGGAAAGTGAGTTCCTTCAGATGGGAGCTTACGTGATATTGACCGTCTTCCTCTTCCAGAAAGGCTCGTCCGAGTCGAAGGACCCCGACAAGAAAGATGAAAAGGTGGATGAAGACCCACGCGAAGCCAAAGACAAAAAAGACGCTCCCAGTCCAGTCAGGAAAGGAGGGCTGGCTCTCAAGCTGTACGAAAACTCCCTGACTATAGCCCTATTTCTTCTCTTTTTCCTCTCGTTCTTCTTACACGCCCTGGGTGGGCACGATGAGTACAATAAAGAGCAGATGGAGCACGGCAGCAGTCAGACCGTCACGGTGCTCGGTTATCTAGCGACTTCCCGCTTCTGGTTCGAATCGTTCCAGAACTGGCAAAGCGAATTCATGTCGGTGGGTGCTCTAATCGTCCTCTCCATCTTCCTCCGCCAGAAAGGTTCCCCGGAGTCGAAGCCTGTTGCCGCCGCAAACTCCGACACCGGCACCGAATAAGGCGACTTCCTTGAGCGATGAGCGATGAGTGGTGAGTGGTGAGTGTACCCACCATACTTTGTCATTCTGAACGAAGTGAAGAATCCGTTCTCTCTCCTATGAAACATTACCCTAATCCCTAATCCCTAATCCCTGACCACTCACCCCTCCCTCCCAGCCTATAGTCCTACCCCACCTACGTTCCTGGACCGATGTGCCCTCCTCTCCTCATATGCTACTATGTGCTTTACATCGGGCAATATCTCCCCGAATATCAGCGACAGAGAGCGCAGGAGGATACTATGCCGACCCAAACCCTTTTCAAATCCCGCCAATATGCAGGTGAAGCTGACGTTCCCGAGATTTGCGACCTGCTCAACCGTTGCGATGCGGTAGATAAGCTAGACGACAACTATGATGTCGAAAGCCTCCGCGTGGAGTTTACCTCCCCCGACTTAGACATCGCACGCGACCTGCGCCTCTGGGAAGACGAACAGGGCCGCGTGGTCGGCTTCGGGCAGGTCTGGATACCCAAAGAGGGCGATGTAGTTCACGGCTTCTCCTATGTACGCATCGACCCCGAAGCTCGCAACAACGGCCTCGAAAGCGAGATCATGCAGTGGGCAGAAGAGCGAGTGCGCGGCGTGGGCCAGGAGCGCGGTCTACCTGCCCAGCTTTACGGTCGCACTCCCGACTACGATACCTATGGCCGAGGCATATTTGAGGCACACGGCATGTCCATCGTTCGCTACGGCTTCCGCATGGTCCGCGACCTCAGCCAATCCATCCCTGAGCCTACCTTCCCCGAAGGCTACACGTTGACCCACACCCAGGGTATACCTGATGCTGAGAAGTGGGTAGAGTGCTTCAACCAGTCGTTCATCGACCACTGGCTCCACCACCCTGAGACCGTAGAAGGTCATGCGCATTGGCTCACAAATCCGCACTACCGCAAAGAGCACGACCTCGTAGCCATAGCGCCCGACGGCACGTTCGCGGCTTTCTCCTTCTGCGGCATCGATCCCGAAGATAACGCTCGCAACAACCGCAAAGACGGCTGGATACACATCCTCGGCACCAAGCGCGGCCACCGCAAAAAGGGCCTCGGCACAGCCATGCTTAGGGCCGGGATGCTGCTGATCAAGCAAGAAGGCATGGAAAACGCCAAGCTAGGAGTCGACGCCGAGAACCCCACAGGCGCCCTCCGCCTCTACGAAGCAAACGGCTTCGTGGTGCAGAAGACCGGCATCTCCTACTGCAAAGACCTCTAGCCCAGCAGACGCAACTACGGTAGGGGCACCCCTTGTGGGTGCCCAGTCTGCTTAAGTCCGACATCATGGCAGGCAATTAGGGCACCCACAAGGGGTGCCCCTACCGTCCCATTGCCGTTGCGAACAGTACATTCCTGTTGCCTACCTGTGAAAACGGGGCGGAGACAATTAATATCTTAGTGTCCTTTGTGTTCTTTGTGTTCTCTGTGGTTAAGAAACCCTGCCTACAAGGGAGGCGCTGCTCGTTGACAACCCCCCTGCCCGCATCTATAATGCCCTAAACCTCACGCAGGAGAAGCTCTTGATCGACATCAATACCCTCGTCCAGGAGAACCTGGACCGCCAGATGTACCTCGAAACGAACGGGATGTACTTCCTGGGCGATATCGACGATGCTACCGCCGAGTCATTCGGCAAGGCCATCCTCCGTATGTCGGTCGAGCGAGAAAAACACCCCGATGAGCCTATCACAATCTACATCAACTCGGGCGGTGGCTCCGTAGGCGCGGGCCTCTCAATGATGGAGATGATCTACCGCATGCGTGACCTCTATAAAGTCACCATCAACACGGTAGTCACAGGCTATGCATATTCGATGGGTGCAATCGTCTTCCAGGCAGGCGACACCCGCCAGATGGGTTCCTTCTCTACCCTCATGCTCCACTCGCCACAGTGGTTCCTCTCCGGTGACGACGAGAAGATCTTCAGCGACTACGCCACGCTCGCCCGGCACTACAAGAACCTGGTGAGCCACATCTTCGCCCAGCGCTCCGGCAAGCACGGCCCCAACTGGTGGGAAGAGTTTATCTACTCAGGCCGAGACCGATTCCTCACCGCCGAAGAGTGCATCACCCTGGGTCTCGCCGACTCGATCTACGGCCTCCAGCTAACCACCCCTCCACCACCCACTCCCGGCGCGGGTGTCACCTCCGAGTAGATGAAAGTCTACATCTCATGCGACCTCGACGGCGTGTGCGGCGTTGTCGACCGCGACCAGCTTTTCGATAGTTCCTCCCCCGACTATCGCCACGCCTGCCATCTCCTCACAGCCGAAGTAAACGCAGCCGTCGCGGGCGCAATCTCAGCAGGCGCGACCGAAGTGGTGGTGAACGACGGCCATTACAGGATGCGCAACCTCATCCCCGACGAACTTCACCCACGCGCCCACCTTATCGCGGGCAGGTTCAAGCCCGGCTTCATGGTGGAAGGCCTCGACAATACCTTCGGCACCTGCCTCTTCATAGGCTACCACGCCGCCGTGGGAGTGGCCGATGGCACCCTCAACCACACCTACCACGCCTTCGACCTCCGCCTGAACGACCTCGTCTGTAGCGAAGGCACAATCAACGCGGCAGTAGCCGGGCATTATGGCGTGCCAATTGGCCTGGTTACAGGAGATACCGCCACCATAAGCACCCTCAGGGAACAATTGGGCGAGCAATTACGCGGCGTGGCCGTGAAAGAGGGAATAACCCGCCTTGCCGCCCGCCACCTGATGAGTGTGACCGAAGCCAGGGAAGCGATAGAGCACGAAGCCGCCGAAGCCGTCCGCGACGCTATTGAAGGCAAAGCCCCCGCACCCCTCCACCTGGAAACCCCTATAACAATGCGGCTCACCTTCAAAGAGACACTCTACGCCGACGCCTCCGCCATGCTCCCAGGCGCGGAACGTCTCGACGGGCGCACCCTCCAATGGCGCTTCGATGACATCCTAGAGGCATACCGCATGTTCGTCGTCACCTATTACCTATCGCGGGGGGCAGAGGCCTGATGAGCACCCCCGGCCCCGATTTCGCCAGCCCCACCGGCCTCCTTCTCTTGGTGGAAGTCTAAGGCAAGCTTACATCATGGTAGGACTGCCCCAAAGCCCTTTGATTACGTACCCACTTCACGCTGTCATTCTGAACGAAGTGAAGAATCTCGTTCCTCGCCTACCAAGTTGATACCGTATATCTGTTAGGAAGGCTCGTGGTCATACGGGAATATGGGTGCATCTATGTCATGCCTAAGAAATGTCTTGAAGGCGCGCCGCTCCTTTACGTCCCAATCAAACCATCTCTTCATGCCAGAATAAACAAAATCCAGATAACTCCATAGCTTCTCTTTGGAGCTTTTCTTTGACACGAACGCAGTACTAAGTGTTGAGTATCGAAGTATTGCAGATAAGGCCAAGTAAATAGCATCATCCGCAATGCCTATAGCTGGAGAGGTCTGCCCTCTGTGTACGTAATCATGACGCGCCGAGAAGACAGGCTCAGCTTTATACTGATCATATAGGTGTCGTCCGAGGAGAGCAAGCAATCGATTCTTGGTCACCTCGTAAGGTTGGGAGTCAAATAGGATTTCTAATGAGGTTACTGCACCTAAAAGGCGCGGTGCTGGATCTACCGTGTGCACGGCATCGGCCAGTCTGACTGCGGAATTGCGAATAGTCGTAAGTAAATTGTTTTGGTAAGATCGGCCTAGTTCGAACGCGCGAGTAAAATGTACGAATTCGGCACGATATAAATGCTGTCGTAGCTCATCCCGTGACCACGAGAGCGCTCCTTGTGGGTCTAAGGCGGCAAAAGAGCTCATATACGACACGTTAGTTCCAGACTCACCAGTTTCAAAATTAATCCAAATTCTGTTATTTGTGCCATGACGTAGTTGAGCAACTAAGGCTATTGTCTGTGAACTTAGCCAGTGTGCTAAAACGGTTAGGTTCAGGAGTGCCGCAATCTCGTAAGCACGCTCATCTGCCTGTTTTATAAGCTTTTCTCTTTCTTGCTTATTTTTCCTGATATTGCCTAACCCGCTAACTGCGATAAAGGAATTGTAAGACTCAGCAGTGCCACGTATTTCATGGTTCATATTGCCAACAAGGAATTCGCCCCCAAAACCAGGTATCGCTTGAACCGATTTCCACTTATCAACATAATCCTGCACATGCTTCGGCGATAGCAGAGTAGCATTGACAAAGAAGGGCTTCGGTTCTTCTAAGTCGTGTGTATCGTCAGTGATCTCAAGGCCAACAAGCGGGTATAGCACCTACAATGTGTGCCTTTCTCTATCTTGTGCATCCATAACGGAACCCCCTTGCCTTTCAAGCCCTATCGCTTCACCCCCACAACAATCAAACAAGCCCCCTGCTCGTTCGACGCCACATGAGCCTTCATCAAGAACCCTGCCTCCCCCATCCTCTCCCTCAACGCGGCAATCCACGCAAACCACCCCTTCCCCTCCCGCGCCTGCTCTGCTATCTGACCTCTATCTTTGCTCCCCTTGTAGCCGTACACAACCCTCGCCACGCCCTCTAACGTCTTGCTCTTCGCATTCTTCGAGGTCAACCACCCACCCGGTACAATAACAAGCCTGCCGCCGGGTCGTAGCACACGCGCTATCTCACCCAGCGTATCAGCCTGGGAGATATATTCACTTGGAAAAGTGCTCACCACCGAATCAAAGCACTCTGACGGGAAGGGGAGAGCCGATGCATTAGCACGGCACACCTTAAAAGGCTCTATACCAAGCCTGCGCGCCTTGCGGGTCGCCTCCCTCATCATCTGAGGCGACAGGTCAATCCCATACGCGTCATATCCGCGCCGCAGTAAGTCGATCTGCAAATTACCCGTGCCCATCCCGACTTCCAGCACGCGGCTAGGGGTTCCCTCGATGAAACGTATTGCTGCCCGCTGCCACAGCCTCCACTGCCCCAGGAAGAATGTCCGGCTCACCCAGTCGTACGCCCACGCGAACGGCCCGTACAGCGCCTCGAACGCTATCTTGCAGAGCCTGCCACGGATTTTGTCCTGGGCCCGCATCTTTTTGACGCTACTCATAGCGTTATTGTAGCAAAAGGCTGCCTATGCAAAGTGTAGCAGGAAATAATAAGTGCTATTCTATTGGCCTTTCGACTTATTCGCCGCGGTCATAGCGGCTCCAATAGCTATGCCAACCGCAATTCCTGATGCTACCCATATACCCATGTTTGCCCATCCGTCCGTGTTACCTGTTGCCGTAGCTAGTGTGGCTCCAACCCCGGCCCCTAATACCGTACCAATGCTTATGAACGGGAAGTTGGTATCACCTGTCTGTTTCATAACGTTACTCCCTCTTTACTTACGACTGAAGCATCTTAACGCTCATAATAGGTGATGCAGAGGTAATTGCGCTATATTATATCAAAGCCTGAACTAGAACCTTATCTAAAAGGAACCAATGTCTTCCGAACCCCACCAACTCAGCGTTGAAAACCTCGGCCACCTCAACTATCTCCACTCCATCCTGACCCAGCCGCTCGGCTCCTGGGACGGCTTCTACACGCCCCAGAGTCCCACCATGAACTTCGCCCTGCGCTACCAGCTTGCATTCGGCCTCTACGCAGTCGCCTCCCTCTCCCAACGCACTCCCGCTTATCGCGCACCTTACGCACAGGCAATGAAGGGTGCCATCGAAAAGATGCTCGATGTTGCGTCATGGGGCTACTGGCGCGCGCCATCTCCTTCCAACGAGCAAGCAGGCACTAGCCACCTCGCCGTCTTCGCAAGCCCACACCAGCGCCTTCCTGCTGGGCCACCCTCCGACCCCATCGCCCGCGATAACCTCCAGTATTCCGGTCATCTCAGCACCATGCTCGGCCTCTACGAAAAACTTACGGGCGACCACCAATACGACAGCCCATTCACCCTCCACGACCCCCAAAGCGGAGTGGCTTACACCTATACTCATACCCAGGTAGCCGAGCGTCTATATAATCAAATGCGAGAGAACCGATTTGGCGGCGTCTGCTGCGAGCCTGGCATGGCCTATGTCCCATGCAACAACTATGCGATGGCCTCCAATACCCTGCATGATGCCCTCCATGGCACCCGTTATAGTGATGCGAACGACGAATGGCTCCGCACCGTAGAGAAGAAGATGGTCCTCAAAGGCCCAGCCCTGCGAGGCATCTTCGGCGCAAGCTATATGAAGGAATTCGGCATGGCGACCCCGGTAGCCTTCAACTTCACCGATGCCTGGGGCCTCGCCTTCCTCCTTCCATTCCACCCTACCCTCGTCCGCAAGCTGTACCCTGCCTTCAGGAAGCGAGTCACACGGGTGGGCATGAGCGAAGCGGGAGCGGGTGCCTACGTAGGCTCCTCGTCGTTCAGTGACAAAACCGAAATCAGCGACGTAGCCATAAACACAGGCTTCGGCCTCATACTCGCCCGCGCCATCGGAGATACGCGCCTTGCCAATGCCCTCCACCGCTATTCCGCCTCCGAGTTCGGCCTCACATGGGACGGCAATCGCCTACTCTACAAGACCGCGCCCCGCACCTTCCAAAGCACGGCCCTCTACGCCCTCGCCCACTCCATCCAACAGGGCAACAAAACCTTCTCCGACCTCTTTACTGCACCTCCTACCAAAGGCTTACAGGAGCACCCCTACCTGGAAAGCCTTTCGTATAGTTCAGGAAATATCGGTGTATCGCGTGCAGAATACAACCCATCAGAGCAGGCGCTCCATTTAACGCTCTGCTATGTGGGCGATCCCAAGTTAATCAGCAAATCCTCCGCCCACGATATAACCCTGTGCGTTAAGCAAGTAAAGTCCCACCCGGTAGTGCAGGTAGGCGACAACACCCTTTCGGATACCGACTATAACTACACAGAGGACGGGACTCTTCGTTTCACAGCAAGCGTTTTGCCTGGCAAAGCTACAGACTGCGTGGTCCAGGAGGAAACATAGCCATAATCCATAACGGATGGAGAAAAGCCCATGGACTGCTGCCAATGTAAGGGTATCGAAACTCTGTTCAACCAGAAAGAGGCGGAGAATAAGCTGAAGGCCTATCGCAAGGATGGCCCAACCAGGACTACCCATATGCTCATCGAAGCGTTAAAGGCCGAAGGTATCGAAGGCACCACTCTCCTCGACATCGGAGGCGGGGTGGGAGCCATCCAGCATGAGTTGCTGCGCGCAGGTGTAGAGAAGGCCACCGGGGTAGACGCTTCCACTGCCTACGTGAAAGCAGCCCAGGAGGAGGCTGAACGGCAAGGCCACGCCGACAGAATTACCTATCACCACGGCAACTTTGTCGATGTAGTGCCTCAAATTGCACTTGCTGACATAGTGACCCTCGACCGGGTGATCTGCTGTTACCACGACATGCCAACGCTTGTCGGACTGTCGGTGGCAAAAGCAGGCAGACTCTACGGCCTGGTCTATCCCCGCGATACGTGGTGGATGCGGGTTGGAATCTACCTTGGCAACCTATACTTTCGAGTAATTCGCAATCCGTTCCGCAGCTTCATACACCCAACGCAAGCAGTTGAAGCGCTGGTGCGCGGCAATGGGCTGCATCGACGCTTCTACAGGACATCAGGCCTTTGGCAGGTAGTGGTCTACGCTCGCTAATCGAGGTTTAGGCGACCCCATATCGCACCATCTGCCTGACCCGCAACGGCTGCTGCTCCTCGGCGGCTAACGCTGAGAACTGAGCACCACCAGGCGATACAAGCCATCCTCTATCAGCAAACAACATGAGGCATCCTGGATTTTGACTCGTCGAGAACCGAGTAATATCCAGGATGCCTCATGTCCCAGGTAAGAGGAGCTACGGATTCTGGCCCTTGATCACCCCTGTTCTGGTCACCAGTTGCAGGAACTCCTGCACGTCCTGGTCATTAGCGAGTAGGGGCGCGACGCGCTGGGCTATCGTTAGCACATCGGCCAGAGAACTGCTCTGAGCCGCCGGGCTACCCCGCAACTGCTCGGCGAACGCGGCTACAGCCACTGCCAGTTGGAACCTGGGCGTCGCAGCCGCGAAATCTGCCACCATCTTGCCTGCCTCAAAGGGCTGCTTAATCTCGGTCACATTGCCGCTCGTTGGGTCTGCGTAGCGCATCTGCACCGTGAGCGCCGGTCCATCTGCGCCTGTCGTTTCTATCTCGTAGAGCGCCGTAACGGTATGCCCCGCCCCGATCTCACCCGCGTCCACCGCGTCGTTGCGAAAATCGACGTCCGCCACGTCGCGATTCTCATATCCGATCAGACGGTAGCGGCTCACAACGGCTGGATTGAACTCTACCTGCAACTTGGCATCTTTGGCGATGACCTGGAGCGTGCCGGTGAGGTTCTCTACGAAGATACGCTTTGCTTCCTGTATGGTATCAACATACGCGTAGCTGCCGTCGCCGTCGTCCGCCAGCTGCTCCATCAGGTGATCGTTGTAGTCGCCCATGCCGAAGCCTACGGTAGTGAGCAATATCCCCTGGTTAGTGTAATCGCGTATCTTCTGGCGGATGCCTTCGGGACTGGTCTCGCCCACGTTCGCCACTCCGTCCGAACAGAGAATTACGCGGTTGATCGCACCCGCCTTGAAGTCCTTGCTCGCAAGCTCATAACCCATCCTCAGACCCTCTTCAGCGTTTGTCGAGCCGTCATTTTGGAGCGAATCTATAGCCTGCAATATCTTGTCGCGCTCTGAAGCCTTCGTATGCCCCAGCACCAACGCCGCCGTCGAACCATACGTCACAATACCTACCTCGTCGCTCGGTCGCAATTCATTCACCAGCAATTTCAGCCCCTGCTTCACAAGCGGCAGGCGGTTAGGCTCAGCCATCGAGCCACTGATATCTATTACGAAAGTCAGCACGGCATCCTTGCGCTGGGCATCGCTGATCCGGCGACCCTGGATGCCGACCCGCACGATCTGCGTATTTGCGCTGCTGCCCTGTTGCATCCTCTGCCCACTAAAGGGAGAAGGCGCGCCGTCCACATAGATTCCGAACGCGCTCTCCTCCGGCACAGGGTAATCGTAGCGGAAGTAATTCACGAACTCCTCCACTCGTACGGTGCT
>JBBRVL010000006.1:0-30072 GCA_038246925.1 Chloroflexia bacterium | reverse complement strand
GCCCACCATCAAGGAGGACCGTTTTAGCCTCACTACGGCGGACGCCCAGGTCCTTGCACAGGGTTGGGCTGAGAAGGTTCGCACAGAGGCTGAACCAGACAAAGAGGTTGGACTAAGGAGACGAATAGCTCGATCCTGGGTCTGGAGATCGCGTGGCTTGTGGCTAGGTATTATGGCTCTAGGTCTTGCTCTATACGCGCAACGGATGGTCACTGTCGACCGTCTAATCTTACCCTCCATCAGGTGGTACGCTCTGGCGATATTTGTCATGCTCGTCGGCTGGGCGGGCACATACCGGAACAAGAGCTTCCTGGTAGTCCCTGTGCGACGATCGACGGCGGACCCTGCGTCCAATGGTGGCCTCGCAGTCCGTTCAAAGGCTGTTGCCTTTGCTCATTCGGCGGCACCGGAAGTTAAAGAGCAAAGCAAGAAAGAGGCGCTACAGCACCTTATGGTGCGCAGGATGGGACGCACCGTAGGCAACGGGGAAGGCGCTCACGAAGCAGTGACCACGGACGGTGGCAAGCCGCGAGGTCGCGGCTTGCCGTCGCCGCCTTCTAGCCCGCGCTTCTTGCGAGTGACGACGGAGCGTTTCCCCTTCCTCAGAGGCTCCTGGTGGCGATATGCCCTGGCCTTCCTTGCGGTTGCTATCAATTTCTATTGCGTCAACGAACTTCGCCGTGACTACTATTCAGCTATTGGCGGCTACGGTTGGCTCTTCAGTCTTGTGCTGCTAGCAGGCGCGTTTGTCGGTGAGCGTCGGACGGTCGTTCGAGATTTAGACGACACGAATCGCGACGCCGAAGACCGGGACGACCTCCGCTTTCCGCGTGGTTTCGAGCTTTTCATCATGGTTGCTATATTCGCGCTTGGGCTTGGTTTACGCCTCTACATGCTTGGCGATTGGACGACCGGTATGCATGGCGACGAGGGCGAGGCGGGCATGGACGCTATCCGCATCCTTGAAGGCAATCACGTCTCGCCCTTCCTTACCGGGTGGTTCAGCCAGCCTAACTTTTACTACTGGGGCGTGGCTATCGGCATGAAGCTCTTCGGCACCGATATGTTCGGGCTGCGGATGTTCTCCGCGCTGTCGGGCGCTATCATGGTGATACCGTTCTTTCTGCTCGTGAAAATGTGGTTCGGCTCGCGGACTGCCATTATAGCCAGTGTGTTGCTGGCCGTATCGGACGTTGCCATACATTTCAGCAAGCAAGAGTTCAGCAATATAACTACCCCACTCTTCCTCGTCACCGGCTTTTACTTCCTCTTCCGTGGCTTGCGTACCCGAAAGACGCTCGATTTCATCCTTTCGGGCTACGCCCACATGCTCAGTATCTACTTTTACCTGGGAGGCCGTCTTGGCCCGATTCTGCTTGTCGGTTTTCTTGTCTATCTATTTCTATTGATGCCTGTAATCAGGCTACCCGGCGTTTACCGTGAGGTGCGCCGCCTGAAGCCGGACCTGAGCAGAGTGCGCGTACTCAGGCGTGCCGCCGTAACTCAGGCGCGGGGGCTGCTCCATTATATCGGGCCGATAGTTATGTTAGGGCTTGCCTCCATAAGCATGGCATCACCCTGGCTCGCATATTTTGTCGACCATCAGGCCGAGCTAAACGCCCGGTCGGGGGATAAGCTAATTTTCAGCCCAGGTAACGTCGGGCGGATGGTGCAGCAGCACCAGGCTACGAGCACTCCCTTCTACGTTGGATTGAGGATGCCGACACCCGAGGACAATATACCTGTATCGCCTCTTGTGTTTGAGCAAACGCCCCTGAGCGTCAAGCTGACTGATGACGGCTTTTGGATCAGGGCTTTGTGGGGCCAGCTCACCACAACGCTTTCTATCTTCACTTACCGCTTTGATGCAAGCTCTGTTTATACGTTCACAGGCGAGCCTGCCTCGAAGCCGATAGAGGCTGCTTTGCTCATCCTCGGCCTGGCCTGGGCTGCATGGAGGTGGCGCGATACACGATTTGCTTTGCTTTCGATGTGGTTCTGGTTGACGATAATCGTAGGCGGCGTGTTTACTATAGATGCGCCCTACATGGCGCGTTTAATCGGGGTGGTGCCGGTCATGGCGATTTTGGCGGCAGTGCCGTTGAATAAGCTCGCCGCCGAGCTAAGTAATGCGTTCGCCAACATTGGGCGAATCCGCATACCGAGGCGCATCCCGCAGGTGGTGACCGGGATCGCGCTCGCCGGGCTATTGGTCTACCTGGGATTGCAGAACTTCACAGATTATTTCACGCGCTACGTTGCGCCCTGGCCCTTCACCGAAGTAACCGGCCAAGCGTACTTTGTGCGCGATATGAACACTAGGGTCCAGGCGGAAGGTCGACCCAAGCCTAAATACTATGAATTGGGGGCACATTTTATCTACTGGGGGCACGGCAATAACCGCTTCCTGAGCCACGGGACCGACGGCATAGATATGGTGAACGCATCCAATGAGCTGCCGATACTCGATGAGCTAGACCGTGATGCGGTCTTCATGGTGTGGGATGTGAATAAGCACTACCTGTCTGTGATCAAATCGTACTACCCAAACGGCGAGGAAAGACCCTTTATCTACGGGCCAAACGGCTCCGGGCCATACTTATTTACCTCTTACCGCGTTAAAAGTGAGGAGATCAACGCTCATAGAGTAACCAGTGCGCTCTACACTCCGGCGAGCGGGCCTGCTGTACAAAGAGAGGAGTCGTCTATCGGCTCGGGTGGCTCGCCTCCCGATGGGCTAGCGTACCCTGTGCGTGCCCAATGGTCAGGGAACTTCGTCGCGCCTGCCTTTGGACGTTATACGTTCCTCCTTGACACTTCCCAGGAGGGGAGCTTCAGTATAGATGGCACAGAGGTGCTCAGTACGAGTCTATCTACGCCGCATGCTGAAAAAGCATTGCTGCTGGCTCGCGGCCCGCATGAAATAAAGCTGACGGGGGCACTAGCAGATGGCAATTCGCAGGTGAAGTTGCAACTGTCGGCGGGCGGGCCGGCTCCCGAGTCGATCCCGAAGCGTTTGCTCTGGTACGGGCCTCGTAAGGGCTTGCTCGGGCAGATACGTCCATTCGTATCGGGCGGCGAGTTGAGTGCGGGTGGGCCACAGGAAGTCCAGCTTCAGCAGGCTCTAATATCGAGCCGGATCGATGGATTCCTCGGTTTCCGCGATGCGCCTAGCGCTCTAAGTGCGGGTGGCCTCCTGTTCGGCACGTGGACCGGGACGTTGAAAGCGCCACAGACCGGCAATTATTCGTTCGATGTATTCAGCAACGGTGAGTGCCAGGTGCTCATTGATGGTCAGCCTGTTGTGGTTAGCACGCAAAGCAGCGGGCAGGGCGCGACGAGTGCGGGAGAGATCCCGCTTACCGAGGGTGACCACGCTATCGAAGTGCGTTACAACTGGCTCGGCGGTACGGGGTATCTGGAGCTATTCTGGACCCCACCCGGTGGCCCGCGCACCATGCTTGGACCTGATGCGCTCAGCACAAGCGGGGGCATAGTCGATGCCGCCATAATCAACGAGCCGCCTCCAGTTGAGCTTAAGCCCGCCGCACCGCCCACAAAGCTGGTACCACAGACCGTTATGGGTGGGGGTGGCATGCTATCGAATCCTCGTGGCCTGGCCGTTGATGGGAGTGGGCACATTTATGTCGGCGACAGGGGTAACAAGAGAGTTGTTGTATTCTCTGCCGATGGTAAGGTGCAGCGGACGATAGGCAAGCCTGGGAGCGATGGTGTTCTACAGGCAGGTGAAATCGGCGACATAGTTGACATTGCCGTAAGCGATGACGGCACGTTGTTCGTGATGGAGAACCTGGGTAACCGCCTGCAAGTGTTTGACAAGGAAGGGAAGTCTGTTGTAGTTCTGGCGGGAGACGCCTTGCAGACCCATAGTCCGAACGGGATCAGCGTCGGCCCCGACGGTAGCCTTTACATAGCGGTAACCGGACAGAGCCGCGTCCTGAAGCTATCGCCCGGCCCGAGCATGGCAGGCGCTATCAGTATCACCGGCACGGAAGAGCAGATCAAGATAGAGCAGCCCGTAGATGTGGCGGTAGATGAGAAACGCCCGGACCGGATTTATGCTATTGACCTGCGGGAGAGGCTGATGCTATTAAGCCCGGACGGTAATATTGTCAAGCAGTGGCGGCTCTCTATAGGCAAGGATGACGGGGGGAGCAGGATAGTCGTCTCCAACGATGGGTCGAAGATTTACATGAGTGACCCGGACCGCCAGCGAATATCTGTGCTGAACGTGGAGAGCGGTGCAGTCGAATACTTCGGCGCTCCGGGCGGCGGGGAAGGCGAGTTCAGAGGGCCAAGCGGTATTGATGTAGGGCCTGATGGCAGGCTCTATGTGTTGGATCGGGTGAACAATAACGTGCAAGTGTTCGAGCTGGGAAGATAGCGCGTATAATAGTCGGGCATATAGCGGGGGCATTTCGGTAGCTGCTGCCTGTGGATTTGCGTCCTATGAGCAAGGTATCAGGTGGATGGGAAGGAGAAGAGACAGCGATGGAAGCTGAGAGGAAAGTTGGCACGGTCGGAGGCTCAGTCTTCGGTGACGTAGATAGGGCTGGCAAGCAAACTCAGCCTGTGCGACCTCGTGTGGTGGTAGTGATGCCTGCCTATAACGCCGCGCAGACAGTGGCAAAGACGCATGGCGACCTGCCGAAAGAGATTGTTGATAAGGTAATACTCGTGGACGACGCCAGCCAGGATGAAACGCCTGAGATAGCGCGCCGTCTGGGTCTCGACGTCATAGTTCACGTGCAGAATAAGGGATATGGGGGTAATCAAAAGACTTGTTACATCGAAGCGCTAAGCGCAGGTGCCGATATTGTAGTTATGGTGCACCCCGATAACCAGTACGACGCCACGCGTTTAGAGGCGATGATCCAGCCGATAGTAGATGGCAAAGCGGACCTCGTGCTTGGCTCACGCTTATTGGAGGGCAGAAGCGCCACGCTCAAGGGAGGCATGCCGGTCTGGAAGTATGTATCGAATCGCTTCCTCACCACAGTAGAGAACCTGGCACTGGGTACGAACCTGTCGGAGGCACATACCGGGTTCCGCGCATACTCGCGTAAGCTCCTTTCTACGATACCATTTCTTCTGAATTCAGATGACTTTGTTTTCGACAGTGAAGTGATCGCGCAGAGCGTGGCTTTTGGGTTCAAAATCGCGGAAGTGCCTGTGCCTACCCGCTACTTTCCTGAGGCATCAAGTGTCAATTTCCGACGTAGCGTTATCTATGGGTTATCGACTCTCAATGTTGCGAGAAAATTTCTGCTTCACAGGCTGGGACTGCGCCGCTACCCAATTTTCCGCAGACGTCTTGCTGGTGTCCTGAGTCGGGAGCACAAGGAGCGTATCTTCCCCAACTCGGACCAGGCACGGTAACGCTGGGCCTTTCCCTTTCGTTCTAGTGTAGTGAGGCGAAGCAAGTCCGGCGTTGGACCGGACCTTGACGCGTCGCCAGGAGCATACTGTTGTTCAAATCGCGCCAATTCATCATCGGAATAGTAATCAGCCTGATATTCCTAGCCTGGGCGCTTTCCAACGAGCCGTTAGATAAAGTTTGGGAAGCGGTATTGCGCGCCAACTACTGGTCGCTCTTGCCTGCCCTAGCTCTCTACTTTATTGGAGTATGGGTAAAGGCAGCTAGGTGGAGAGTGCTGTTATTACCCATTTTGCCGAAGATCACCCTAAGACGGACATTCGATATTGTCGTAATTGGCTTCATGGCTAATAACATACTACCAGCCAAGATTGGTGAACTGGTACGTGCCTACGTGATCAGTAGAAGTGAAAAAGTCCGTAAGACAACTACCTTAGCCACGATTTTTGTTGAGCGCATCTTTGATGGGCTGACTATGATAGGCTTTGCGGCTGCC
This sequence comes from Chloroflexia bacterium, assembly GCA_038246925.1. Lineage (GTDB taxonomy): Bacteria > Chloroflexota > Chloroflexia > QHBQ01 > JADMIH01 > JADMIH01. The sequence goes on along the minus strand of JBBRVL010000006.1, from coordinate 24,178 downwards.
GCTATCTTGTTCATTCTTTTCTTCGACCGTGAGATGCTAAGCAGTGGCTCCGAGCATAAGCTGGGGACGCTTATACAGGAGTTAGATACAGCGATAATAGTGCTGTCGCTAGTTTTTTTCGGGCTGTTGCTCGCTTTCATAATGGTGGCGTCCTCCCGAAGCCGGGTAGAGAGTCTTGTGGCGTTTGGGTTGCGCTTTCTTCCAGGCAGGCTGCATGAGCGAGCAGAGCGATTGTCGGCCTCCTTCGTGGATGGTCTTGCCTCTCTCAGGAGCGCCTCGAGTTTGGCTATGGTCTTTGTCTTATCAATAGTTGCCTGGCTCTTCGAAGCAGGCATGTACTATGTCATCGGCACATGGGGCTTCGACCTGCGCAGCGACAACGGGATGCTGCTCCCTTTTGATGCCTATATGCTGACATGTGCCTTTGTCAATCTGAGCGGGTTGATACCGCAAGGCCCCGGTCTGGTGGGGGTGTTCGATGCCATAGCCAAAGTTGTTCTGGCGGGCGCTTTCGGTGTAGCAAGTACCGAAGCCACCTCGTACGTTTTGGTGTTGCACTATCCGGCCCTCTTGCTTCCTGTAACCCTGCTCGGCTTCGCTTTTCTTGCGCGTGAGAGCCTCTCCTGGAGTGACCTTACCAACCTGGAGAAGACCAGAGCGAGAGCCTCCGAGCAGGCGCACGAGATGGAAGGTCCGCTCACCGACATCGAGCTTGTGCAGGAGGGCAAAATCAGCGATGGTGATGCCGAAGAAGCGCTGGAACAGGCCGGGGAAAGCTCACGAGAAAAATCTCCAATATAAGGCGGCGACATCTTGGACTTATTTCAAGCGCTGGCGCTCGGTCTCGTTCAGGGGCTGACCGAGTTTCTTCCTATTTCTTCCTCTGCCCACCTCATTATCGTACCGTGGCTCTTTGGATGGAACAATCGTGCTCTGAACAGCATTCAGTTTGACGTTGCCCTGCACATGGGTACGTTGTTGGCGATCCTAGTCTACTTTGCACCCGACTGGCGCAGGCTCATCTTCGCGTTTCTGCAGTCAGTTCTGGAGAGGCGAATTGGTAGCGACCCTGACCGCCGGATTGTCTGGTATATCATATTCGCTACCGTCCCTGCCTTCCTCGTGGGTGTGCTCGCTGAGAGCCGGATCGACGCACTCTTCCACGACCCGAGCAACTTGCGCGGCGGTCTACTTATTATCGCCGTTATGATGTTAGTCATGGGTGCCTTGCTTCTGTTCGCCGAGCGGATAGGGAAGCATAGCTTGGGCATGGAAAATATCACGCTCAGCACTGCTCTAGGCATAGGTGTAGCACAGGCATTGGCCCTGGTGCCGGGCGTTTCCCGTTCGGGGAGCACTATTACAGCTGGGCTTTTTCTTGGTCTCAAGCGTGAGGCAGCAGCGCGATTCTCTTTCTTGCTTTCTACGCCTATTGTGCTCGGGGCAGGATTGAAGAAGTTGTATGACGTGCTTAAAGTGCCTGAGGGCATTCCGGTTGATCAGACAAGCGGCTTTCTCATAGGCTTTCTTGCCTCGGCGATTTCCGGATTCCTCTGTATCTTCTTTCTCATGCGCTACCTCCAGAGGCGCTCGACCGCGCCCTTTATCTGGTATCGCTTCATGTTGGGCCTGGGTCTGCTGGCTCTCTTGCTGTTCGGCTTTCGCACGTAGGGCCGACTTTGGCCCGCATTCTGCGTCCTTCAATACTCTAAGAATGTGCGAAGGAATACATATTTTTGACCTTCGTCTTTGCTCCATCAAGCAGTGCTGCATGTCTTAGGAGGCCCTGGCTGCTGCGTAGCGCGCCTTGACACTACACACTGCGTACAATATAATAGCTAGGTTGACTTTTAGAAGAGGCATTTAAAATGGACGCCCAGAACAGCGACTTGCTATTTAATGTTGCCCAGTTGCTCAAAGAGCCGGTCGGGTCTACCCGCAAGCTCAACCTCGATACCCCGGCGCTGGCGCTGGACGATGCAGAGACCGGAGAAGGTGGCTCCGGACCTGTAGACGCGCGCCAACTGACCGGACGCGCAAAGGTAACTCGGCTTGGTGCTGGACTGCTTGTCCAGGGAAATGTGGCTGCTCAGGTCGACGTGGAGTGCAGCAGGTGCCTGGAGCGGATTACGATGCCGGTGGAAGGGACGCTCGAAGAGCAGTTCCAGCCGACCGTAGATGTCGATACGGGCGCTCCCGTCAACAAGGCCGATTACGAGGAGAACGATCTCAGTTTTGACATAGACTCGAACCACATGATGGACCTATCCGAGCCTGTGCGGCAGGCGCTGTTGGTTGGGATGCCTATGAAGCCTTTGTGTAAAGCAGATTGCAAGGGCCTATGCCCGCAGTGCGGTGCCAATTGGAATGATGGCTCGTGCGATTGCAGGAGCGAGACCGTTGATGAACGGTGGTCGAGGCTCAGGGAGCTTCGTCTGGACGAGTTTCCGGCGGGCGATGCCAGCCTCAATTAGACAGGAATAGTAAGGAGTACCGAAACTATGGGTGCTACACCCAAACAGAGAATCTCACGCAAGCGCCGTGGCGACCGCCGCAGCCAGCAGCACCTTAAGCCGCTCCAGTTGGTCGAGTGCCCACAATGCCACAATCCCCGCCAACCTCATCACGTTTGCCCTATATGCGGCACATACCGTGGCCGCCAGGTAGTTGCTGTAAAAGCTGTCGATAGCACACCGGCTTAACTTAAGCGCCGGTTCGAAAGCTGGCAATAATAGCGAAGCATAAGATAAGGTCGCCCTTAGGCGGCATTTGCTAATACGATTTCCTCTCGATAGAGGGAGCAGAAACTGCGTGAGAGGGCGCTCTTGTGACTAGGTATGCGGCTATCACAGGCTGGGGGAGCGCGGTTCCCGAAAAGGTGCTCACGAATGCCGACCTCGAAAAGCTGGTCGATACATCGGACGAATGGATCACCAGCAGAACGGGGATCAAAGAGCGGCACATAGTTTCCCCGCATGAAAGCACGTCAACAATGGCGGTCGCCGCTGCGCGACAGGCTCTTGAGTGTGCGAATGTATCCCCCTGGCAGGTCGATCTTGTTATCTGCTGTACCGCTACCCCCGACTTTCTTTTCCCCTCGACCGCCTGCCTCATCCAGCATGAGATAGGCGCCGAAAATGCAGGCGCCTTCGACCTCGAAGCTGCCTGTTCGGGCTTCATTTATGGTATCAGCGTAGGCAGCCAATTTATCAAAACGGGCGACTACAAGACCGTGCTTGTGGTTGCCGCTGAGGCCCTTTCTCGCTTCATCGACTGGACAGACCGGGCAACATGTGTTCTCTTCGGCGACGGTGCGGGTGCGGTCATTCTTGAGGCGTCAGAAAGCCGCAACGGCTTGCTTTCTTTTGTTCTTGGGGCGCACGGTGTCGGGGAGGACCTGATAAAGCTACCGGCGGGCGGGGCGCGCAAGCCAGCTACACCGGAGACTATAGGTAGTGGAGACCACTACATCAAAATGAATGGTCAGGAAGTATATCGCTTCGCCGTTCGTATTATGGGCGACTCGGCTGTCGAGGCGCTTGAAAAGGCCGGCCTCTCCAATGAGGATATTTCTCTCTTTATTCCACATCAGGCGAACCTCCGCATTATTAGCTCTATCGCTGACCGGCTTGGTCTTGATCCCGAAAAGATATTTATCGACATTGATAAGTACGGTAATACTTCCGCAGCTTCGATACCAATAGCCCTGTGCGAGGCGGTAGAGGCGGGGCGTATAAAGGCGGGCGATAATATCCTCTTTGTGGCTTTCGGCGCAGGGCTGACCAGCGCGGCCTCCATCGTCAAATGGGGGCGATGATGAACGCTAAGGTAGATACAGCCTGGGTCTTCCCTGGGCAAGGCTCTCAGCACGTTGGGATGGGTAAAGCCCTCTATGATGCCTATCCTGAGGTGCAAGAGCTTTATGACGCCGCCGACCAGATCCTTGGCTATTCTCTCTCAGACCTCTGCTTTTCCGGTCCTGCTGACGAACTTCAGCAGACCAATCATGCTCAGCCCGCGCTCCTGGTAACAGGGCTGGCTCATTTGATGGCACTGCGGCTTTGCTTCCCTGGAGAGTACGACACAGCGAGTTTTGTCGCGGGCCACAGCCTGGGCGAGTACACGGCGCTGGTAGCGGCAAAGGCCCTCAGCTTTGAGGATGGGTTACGGCTTGTGGCGGAACGGGGCAGATTGATGCGTGAGGCGGGTTCCACAGACGAGGGGCCAACAGGTATGTCGGCAGTCATCGGTATGCCGGATGCCGAGTTACAGGACCTTTGCGAGGAAGCAGGTGTTGACCTTGCTAACATCAATGCACCAGGCCAGGTGGTAATCAGCGGCCCAATCGTTGCGTTGGAAAAGGCAGCAACGGTAGCCAAAGAGCGGGGCGCTCGGCGTGTCATTCCAATGCCCGTAAGCGCGGCCTTTCATTCGCGCTGGATGCGCCCCATGGCAAGCACTTTCGCTCGATACATTGCCTCCGCAGAGATTTCGGACCCGCAGATCCAACTGGTCGCTAATGTCACGGCACGTCCGGTGCTGAGGGCTGAGGAAGTACGCGACTTATTGGAGAAGCAAACTTACTCCTCTGTGCGCTGGGTAGAATCGGTTGAGTACATGGCTGCGCATGGCGTTACGCGCTTCATCGAGATTGGGCCGGGAAAGGTGCTGTCAGGTCTTGTGAAGCGGATCGCACCTGATGTGCAAGTCCAATCGTCTGAAGAGTTGCTGGGTCTCTAAAAGGTGCTTTTTGAGTCAATCGGCACTGTAAAGTGTCCAATCGTAGAGCAGATGGACGAAGGGTGGGGTGAGGTTGTTTCCGAGATATGGCTCAATCCTGAGCTTGCTACTGGCTTTGATGGCCTTGCCGAATTCTCCCACGCGGTTATAATCTTTCTGATGCACCAGGCGAGCTTCGATATGGGGCGAGATTTGAAACGTAGGCCGCGGGGCAGGGCTGATATGCCGGAAACTGGCATCTTTGCGCAGAGGGCCAAACACCGCCCCAACTCGATTGGGATTACGACGGTGAGAATCCTTGACGTGGATGGCTCTATGCTACGTGTAAAGGGGCTTGATGCAATAGATGGCACACCTGTCCTGGATATCAAGCCTTACGTGCCTGCGTTCGACCGGGTGGAGAATGCGACTGTGCCGGGCTGGATTGAACAACTAATGGACGGCTATTTCTAGTTAGTCTGAATAGGCTATGGTGAAACAATGAACTCATTTACCACGTTGAATATCAACGGTTACGGCAACGAGCCTGTAGCCAATGTGTTCATAAAGCAGGACTCCGGCACTGAGCGACTGGCAGTACTATTTCCTGGTATGCGCTACACAGTAGACATGCCCCTCCTTTATTACACCTCTCGTTTGTTGGTATCGACTGGAGCGGATGCTTTATTGGTCGATTATCGCTACCACGAGGACCCTACATTCATGGCTGATGTCGAGCAGGAGCGGGCGCGCCGGATGACCAGCGATGTTACCGCGGCCTGTCGTGTCGCGCTCTCTCAGCGTAGCTACAGAGATGTTACTATCGTTGGGAAGTCTTTAGGCACGCTGGCGATGGCGCATCTGCTTTCAACAGAGACGAAGCTAAGTACGGCGCGAGCAGTCTGGCTCACCCCGTTGCTTAGGAACGAGAATCTGCGCGCACAGATCAAAACCTGGCGCGGCAAATCTTTGTTCGTGATCGGCACAGCGGACCCAGATTACGACGAAAAGCTGCTGGGCGAAGTCGAGACAGCAACGCGTGGAAAGTCGCTGGTAATAGAGGGTGGAGATCACAGCCTGGAGATAGAGGGTGACTTCTTCGCGTCGCTACAGGCTTTGGAGAAAGTTTTACGTGCTGTTCGCCGGTTCGACACGGAGTGATAGAATGGTAAGAGTAATCGCCGAGGTAACGTTCTCACCCCTGGGGACCGCAACGCCTAGTCTGGGCCGTTATGTTGCTGCCGGGCTAGCTGTGCTTAAAGAGCACCCTGAAGTGAGTTACGTGCTAAATGCGATGGGCACCGTTCTCGAAGGAGAAAGAGGCGATATACTAACGGTTGTCGAAGAGATGAATGAGGCAATATTCGCCGCAGGTGTGATGCGGGTCGGTACGACGCTCAAAATTGACGAGCGTCGAGATAAGGATACTTCTATCCGCCATAAAGTAGATAGCGTCAAGCGCGGTCTTACAGGAGATGCCTAAGGCTGGGGCTACGCGTTTCACGTTTCACGTTTCACGCACCCCAGATACCAATTATGTTCAAGAAAGTACTGATAGCAAATCGAGGTGAGATTGCCCTGCGGGTGATACGGGCCTGTCACGAGATGGGGATTGGGGCGGTTGTGGCTTACTCGGAGGCTGACCGCGATACGCTGCCTGTGAGGCTGGCGGACGAGGCGATATGCATTGGTCCGGCTGCTCCGGCCCGCTCATATCTACATATCCCATCAATTATCAGCGCCGCCGAAATGACCGGTTGCGACGCCCTTCACCCTGGTTACGGCTTCCTCTCGGAGAATCCGTACATAGCCGAAATATGCGACAAAATGGGCATCACTTTCATAGGGCCTAGTGCGGAGGCTATCCAGGCGATGGCTAACAAGGTAGAAGCTCGCAAGCTGATGCGTGAAGCCGGTCTTCCCATTATCCCAGGTACGGAGGAGGCCCTTCTAAATGCTGATGAGGCTCGTGTTGTCGCTGAGGAGATCGGCTATCCTCTGCTGATGAAAGCCGCCGGGGGTGGTGGCGGTCGGGGTATGCGCGTGGTCAACACCTCAGAAGAGCTGATTGATGCCTACAACATGGCGAGAAGCGAGGCATCGCTTGCTTTCGGCAACCCGGATGTTTACCTGGAGCGCTACTTGAGCCACCCACGCCACGTCGAAGTGCAGGTGCTGGCTGACAAGAAAGGGAATGTGATTCATCTAGGCACGCGGGACTGTTCGCTGCAAAGGCGGCACCAGAAGATATTGGAGGAAGCGCCCGCGCCTGGCCTGCCCACAAAATTGCTCGATGCGATGGGCTATGCAGCCGTGCTAGGGGCAAGGACGATAAATTATCATACGGTGGGAACGTTCGAGTTCTTGGTCGATGCGAAGAAGAACTTCTACTTCATCGAGATGAACACCCGTATACAGGTAGAGCATGGCATAAGCGAGATGATTACGGGCATAGACCTGGTGAAGTGGCAGATTAGGACGGCTGCGGGCGAGACCCTGACGCTCCAACAGAAGGATGTGGTAATCAACGGTCATGCTATCGAATGCCGTGTCAACGCCGAAGACGTGGGTCGTAACTTCCAGCCGGGTGGCGGTCTAATCGAGCTTTACCTGCCGCCCGGTGGTCCCGGTGTGAGGGTAGATTCGCACCTTTATTCGGGATATACCGCACCCTCGAATTACGACTCGCTGCTGGGTAAGGTACTCGCGTGGGGCAAAGACCGCGACGAGGCGATAATGCGCATGCGAAGGGCAATGGCTGAGTGCATCATCGTTGGCCCGCCCACCACCATCGCTTTTCATCAGCGTATTTTGGAAGACAAGCGATTTGTAGCTGGGGAGATAAACACCGGCCTCGTACCGCAGTGGCTTTCGGAGCAGTCCGTGCCTGACCCTGTCGATCCTGGCGCACGAAATGCACTGGAGCCGGTTGTACCCAGCAGCAACGGCAGGGTCACGAGCTAAGCATTGGAGGATCCATCGATGGAAGAAACGAGCCTGGGTACAGTGAGAATCGCCCCCAGCGTGCTGGCTACAATCGTCAGCCTTACGGCGAGCGCAGTAGGCGGTGTCGCGCAGATGAGCGCCGTTTCACGCCCGCCATCCAGGGTGCTGCCCAACCCCAATACAGGCAGCGCGCCCGGAGTTACCCTACAGGTGCGTAACGGAGAGATATCCGCCGACGTTTATATCGTGGCGGAGGCCGAAACGAACCTCAAGACACTCGGCCACACAGTTCAGCAGCAGGTCATGGAAGCCCTGGACAAGATGGTCGCCATGCCAACTGGACAGGTCAACGTCTATATAGAGGACGTCACAGAATAAATACGGGGAAAGATGGCATCAGCATCGCGCAGACAAGCACGTATTATCGCACTCCAGACGCTTTACGAGGTGGATACGACGAACCATCCCGTGGGCGATGTGCTGCTCCGCAACCTGGACGACCCGTTCTCGGAGAGTAACATTATTGAAGATGTAGAGCCGGGCGTGCGAGATTTCAGCCGTAGTCTCGTTGAAGGTGTCCGGGACAAGAGCGCAGAGCTTGACGAGATAATCGCGCGCTCGGCTCCAAACTGGCCGATGGACCAGATGTCGCGCATCGATAAGAACATCCTGAAGCTTGCAATTTTCGAGATTCTGTTTGATAATAGGGTGCCTCTGAAGGCGGCCATAAATGAGGCGGTGGAACTTGCAAAGCGGTTCGGCAGCGACAGCTCCAGCCGCTTTATAAATGGCGTACTCGGTAGCGTAGCCACCGACCACCAGACAAAAGGGCGCAAAACTGCGAGCAAGAATCCTCCCGGCGCGAAGAAACTAGAAGAGGATGCGCAGTAGTGCCACCCCTGCGCGATACTATATTTGCTCGCCTTCGGCCTATACTTGCCGAAACGCTCGGCGCTGATGAGGATGAAATTACATTGGAGACGAACGTCTATGACGATCTGAATGCCGATGTGATGGAGTTCCATGACGAGGTAATACCGCTTCTCGAAGAAGAATTCGGGGTGACAATTGATGACGCCGACGTGCCCGACCTTACCACGGTTCGTGAATTGGTCCAATATCTGGCGGAAAATGTATAATCAGTAAAATCTGAAAGGAGAACCAAATAGATGGCGAACGCTACAGAGGAATTGAGAGAGGTTGCGGTCAAGCAGTACGGGGCCGATGCATCGGAAGTCGAGTCGCTGGAGGGGAACGACCTGACCAATATGCTGCTTGGCAAAATCGCCGAAAGCAAGTACAAGGTCGAGGCGTCCGAGACCCGGGGCAAAGATAGGCCCGCGCTGGTCGGGGTCCTCATGCAGAATATGGTGAGTGACCTGCTTAAGGTTGACAAGGAGAAGGTCAGCAATGATACATCTTTCTCCGACCTGGGGGCCGACTCGCTCGATATGGTCGAGCTTTTGATGACCATCGAGGATGTTTTTGAGCCGTTCGGGGAGATGAAGATACCGGAGGAAGATGCCAATATCTCTACGGTAGGCGAGGCGGTTGAGCGCATCAACCAGTATATTGACACCTACGTGGGTGGCGAGGCGAAGTAACCGAGCCACCGGAGTCGCTCCGATAATTGCGCCTCCGAGCGGTAGAGCCTATAATGGTTCTACCGCTTTTTGGTATTTGTTCAGATTGAGAGTAGTGTAGGGGCGGACCCGTGTGTCCGCCCTGGTCGGTAGCCGAATCACTGGACGGTAGGCAAGCAGGGCGGATACACGGGTCCGCCCCTACATTCGGTTATCTCCCCTATTATGAGCACAGACGCACCACCCGCAAAGTCAGGCTTCAAATGGAGGAAGCCCAAAGCCCCTCCTCCCACCGTGCATATACGCCCGGACGGCAGCCGTGACGTAGAGTTGCCCCTGCGCGAGCACCTTCTCGAGTTTCGCAACAGGCTAATCAAGGCAGCAGCTTCGGTAATCATCACGACGGCCATAAGTCTCACCTTCGCGGAACAAGAGGTAATAATCCTGTCTCGGCTCGCGGGCGACCACAAGCTGATTGCTCTAAAGCCGACTGAAGCTTTCCTTGCCTTCCTGAATGTTGCCTTTACGACGGGGATTGCCCTGTCGATGCCACTGTTGGTTTACCAGCTTTTTCGTTTTATGGCGCCTGGGCTTACGCGCAATGAAAAGCGCGCCGTTTTGTTGGCGCTGCCGGGCATTTCGCTCTTTTTCTTGATGGGGGTTCTATTTTGCTATTTCGTGGTGTTGCCGAGCGCTCTTGATTTCCTGCTCAACTTCGGTGGGCCGATAGTTGAGAGCACACCTACAGTGTCTGAGTTCTTAAGTTTTGTGACGCAGTTTTTGCTCGCGGTAGGGTTGGCGTTTGAGACGCCGATCATCATACTGCTGTTGGCTCGGTTGGGGGTCGCTACCCCGCCCAGGCTCCGACGGTTTCGCAGGTGGGCCTATATTCTGGCTTTCGTTATTGCCGCGATAATCACGCCGACACCCGACCCGGTGAACCAGATTATCGTTGCCGTGCCAATGATATTGCTGTACGAGCTTGGTATATTGTTCTCCCTAATTGGAACACGTAAGCCAAAGCCTGCCTAAGCTGCGCTTGACGAGAACTCCGATATCAGGTACTCAGTCTGTCTTGTCATTCTGAACGAAGTGAAGAATCCGTACCTGGGAGGTTATGCCATACAGACGGATTCTTCACTTCGTTCAGAATGACAATGGGAAGTGGGTTCGCTAATCTGAGCACTGGGTTGACTTTATACTGTCGCTGTCCTATTATCTCAACCTTCACTCACTTGCTGCTCGTGGGGCGACGCGAATCACTCGCTCGTTCTTGAAGGTGACGAAGCCAGGCGGGGAGTTGGGTACTTTGCGGACGTGGCGCTTCTCCGTGCATAGCACATCCACCTGCGCCTCGTTGCGGGCTTTGCTGTAGGCTGCGCCTATGCTGGCGGCTTCGAGGAAGCCGCCAGTGCACACGCCGAGCGACAGAATCAATGAAAAGCGCGAGCGGGTGCATTGACACAATGGGCAGGGTATTAGCTCACTTCATTTTATCGCACTAACCCATACATAACCCAGCACACTCATGTCGCAAGATTACGCAATCGTAAGGCTGAAGAGTAAGAGTCTAGAGGATATCACTCTTCAAAGTTCTCCAGACCGAAGTCGTTCTCCATTTTCCAGAAAGGGCTGGGTGGGAAGAGCACCACAGATGCCTGTTCAGCTCCTTGAACTCCTGCGGCAGCTAGATCCTGACGGACTGCTTCGGGTGTAACATCTGCAAGGTATACTAATGGATCAGCTGCAATCTGGGGTAGCCGAATGGCATCGACGGTGATGTAGGCGAAGTAGACACCTGGCAAAGTTTGCAAATGCCCGTGACTGGTGGCAAACTCAATCTCCCGCTCCAACAACGTTTGTGGTAGGGGGTCGTTCTCGACTCCGTCAATCCCTATGAATCCCTTGACCCCATCAATTGCTACGAAGCGTAGCTCAGTATAATTGACGTGCGCACCTATTGAATTAACCCAGACACGGAACTGATCAGGCGCCATATACGTACGGAATGTGACGTAGGCCTCTGCCCTGCGACCTAACGAGGCTAACTGGTTTGCCAATAATCGGTTGTCTATTGCATAAGTCTCCAGTGCTTGTAGGGTTCTGCTGTCATAGCCAATAGTAGCTAGGATGCTTCCGTCATTCATTCTGCCCGCTTTATAGTTCCACGAACCGAAGTTAGCGCGTCTTACTTCCTCTGATGGCTCTTCGTATATATGCGGAACTTCAGCTGTAACTGTCTGCCCTACGTAAGCTGTAGGAGCAAGCGTAGGAGTCTGGCCGACTGGCAAAGTGGGAGCACCAGTAGGGGTTTGGCCAACGCCGACTGTAACAGTCGGCAGACTTATCGTGACGGGCACAGTTGAAATGACCGTCGGAAACATCATGACAGCATTCACTCTTTGTTCAGGCGGTGTTTGTGGCTTCCACAGGAAAGTGCTTAGCAGGAACAAGGCAAGTAAGATTAAGAGGCCAAAGTGAACTTTATTTACACCCAGGAAACGAATATTCATTACTACCTCCTGATATTTTCCGACCTAAGTCCTAGCACAGGCATTACGACTTAGAGCGGTGCGGGATTTACCTGGCGTAGCGTGCGTACAAGAGCATTCACATCTAGACACACTAATGCTGCCTTTACTCTCTTCAGTCTTGTATTACACATTAGTATTCAGTGGTACAGGGTACAAAGTCAGAGCCTTGCCATACGCACATATGCCCTACAAGATCTGCACGGAGGATGTCTATCCCACAGTTGCCATAAGTAGAATCACAAGTGGTCATTATGCTTGCAGACTGTAGGCGTCCTATACCTCCACTGGGCGAAACAAAAACAGAACTCACATAGTAGTTATAATTCGCGTTGATGTTCGACGGCTGTGTTAACATGACACGCTTTGTACACTCGTACATCGCCCCTAAGTATGTGATACCCCCAGGCAGGGTACTCTGGATGGTTTGTGCGTTCATACCCCCACAGGAGTGTGTTCCAGCAGGATCATAACGCGCAGTCATCTCCCAACCTGGCTTCAGCCCATCTGGATTATTGACGAGCCACTGTTTAGCTTCGGGTGTCCACCCGATACCAAAACTATACAGCCTGAACGAACTGGTACCACTCCCTCCCTCCAATATGCCAGTTGTCGCTCCGCTGGGAATGGTACGCAGATCAGTTCTATTGCTCTGGATGACGCTACTTTCTTGACCCTCACTTACCTGCCGTTCGCGGGGCGACGCGAAGCACTCGCTCGTTCTTGAAGGTTACGAAGCCGGGCGGAGAGTTGGGTACTTTGCGGACGTGGCGCTTTTCTGTACATAGCACGTCCACCTGTGCTTCATTGCGCGCCTTGCTGTAGGCAGCGGCTATACTGGCGGCTTCCTCGATGTCGGCGGTTGATACACCTCCCTCGGTTCGCAGGATAACGTGCGCGCCGGGGACCCCACGAGCGTGCAGCCAGAGGTCGTCCGGGGAGGCTATACGGAAGGTGGCGATGTCATTCTGGCTGGCGGTCCGGCCTACCAGCAGGTGCGCGCCGTATCTCGTTCGCAAGCGTAGAGGCTGCGGCGCTTTGGGTTGATTACCGATGGCCTTCTTCTTCCCGACTTTGCCTTTGCTTTTGCTATTATCGGGGGGAGGCTGGGCCGGTGTGCCGGAGCTACGAAAATCGGCTTGCACAGCGCGAATCTCGTAGTAGCCGTTCGCCAGGTCGAGGCTGGTGAGCAATTCGTCAAAGTAGTCGTCCTGCATTTGCGCTGCGTCTATCTTTTCGGGCAGGCCGGCGCGAGCAGACTTCGCCTTGCGATACTCCTTGAAGATTGCCTGGGCGTTCTCGGAAGGAGAGAGTGCAGGGTCTAGCTCGATAGTGAGCTTCTCATCGGGTATGACTAAGCTGATCTGGCCTGGCTCGACGCTATGGGCGTATGCCAGGAGGAACTCTCCCTTGCGCCTCAACTCCTCCAATGCATCGGCTTGTTGTAGTTCTTCACGCAAGGACCTCAACTTGCGCTCTGCTTGCTTCTGCGCCTCCTGAAGCGCCGCGCGTACCTGGCCTTTAAGCGCGCTGTGGCCGCCTACACTTTGCAAGGCCTGAAAATAATCGTCCGCTGCCTCCGAAATTGAGGCGTAATTCTGGATTGCGATGCCTTCTTGCTTGAGGTGGCTGAGGGGATAGGCCGCAAAATCAGAGGGACGCCTTTCGCCATCAACTTCTTTCCATGCAACAACCGGGTCCCATGATCTGGATGGTTCGCGGCTGAAAACAGATTGCAGTTCCGCCAATAGGGAGCCTAATAGGTTGGGCCGGCGCGCTATTGCGTCCGCCTTGACCTGTGTATCTCCAAACGCGGCGAATGTTACTTCACGCGCAAGGGCCGGGCTGACGCCTGAGAACCCGTTTACTAGCCCTTTCCAGACTGGCGCGGACGGTTCACCTTCCATAATCTTTGCCAGTTCGAGAGAGAGAGCGTTTGGTGTAGCAAGAGTGGGATCGCGTTTGTCCTGGGGTGGCGGGGCGACGTAATGGTGGTGGGGCAGCGTTGTGCGGTAGCGGTTGATACCTGGCGGCACTCGCTTGATACTGTCTATTACCGTGCCGTCACTGGCTACCAGCACGATATTGCTGAGGCGGCCCATAAGCTCGATATATAGCTCGACTGTGGTGATTGGGGCCTCGGGCTCTTCGTCCTCGGCGTCGAGAGTGTGCCTTAAGTCCTCTTCAAGATGGTACTCTTGGTGCTTGTCAGGCCAGAATCTTTTGGCTATACTAAGCACAAGAACACGTTCTAACCGGGGTTGGCTGATACCAGTTATGGTGCCGCCCCTTACGTACTTTCTTAACAACAGAAGAAGAGGGGGGTGCTGTTCCGGGTCTCGGCTGGGGGCAGAATGGGTCAGGTGTACAAGCGCGTTTTGCGGGTGCGCCGACGCGATGAGGTGAGTGCGGCCTGTACCGCCACGGTATACCTCAAGGCTCACGGTTAGAGGGCCGGGCATAATGGTATTTTGCACGTGGGCGCCGGCAATTTTGTCTTCAAGTTCCTGCCGCACGGCGGTTATTGTAAGGGCGTCAAACGGCATAAATCGGTTCCTGGCAGAATATTTGGGGCAGTATAGCACAGGACCGGGAGTATAGGAGAGGCAGCAGATTTTGGACCTCGAAACTGGGATTTTGATGTGATGTTCTCCACCGGGGAACAAAATGGCGACGGGAGCGAAGAAGAAATAGACGGGACCCGTGGTGAGGGCGAGGACCAGAACGTTTCGCACAGAGAGGGTTTCCTCAAAGTGCTTGCCGACCTGGTAGCCGCCGAAGGCAAGGTCCCTGAAATCGAGGAGTACATTGAGCGCCCGAAGCCCGCATTGCTGGTGGTCTTGACCGGGCCATCGGGTGTTGGTAAGGACGTGACGCTGCAGCGAATGCGTGCGCTAGAGGTGCCGTTCCACTACGTCGTAACGGTCACGACAAGGGCGATAAGGCCCGATGAGAAACATGGTAAGCATTACTTCTTCGTGACACGTGAAGAATACGAAGAGATGTTGAAGAAGGGTGAGCTGCTGGAACATGCGGAAGTATATGGGAATTATTACGGCATTCCGCGCAGCCAGGTAATTGAGCCGTTGAAGCGTGGAATAGACGTTATTATGAAGCCGGATGTCCAGGGGGCCGCAACGATACGGAAGCTGGAACCGGAGGCGGTGTTCATATTTCTCGCGCCGCCAAGTATGGACGAGTTAGCGATACGGTTGTATCACCGTAAGACAGAGGACCGGCAGGAGCTAGCGAGGCGCCTCGCGGTCGCCAGGCAGGAGATGGAAGCGTTAAAGGACTTCGACTACGTCGTAGTCAACCATCATAAAAGGCTTGACGATACGGTAGAGGCAATTCAAGCGATCATAAAGGCGGAGAAAAGCAGAGTGCACAGGCGTCATATCAGGATGTTGGACGAGAGTTAGGCGCGGTGCGGCAGCTATTCGAGTTGGTTCAAGGCCGGTTCGATGCAAATTGGAGGTTACGGTAATGCTTACCGACACAAAGGAAGGCGAAGTCGAAGGTCTATTACGTGAAGGGCAAGAGGCGGCCAGGCGCGGGGATGCAGCGGCTGCCCGGTCGTTCCTCAGCCAGGTAGTGGAGCGCGATCCTAGCAACGAGAAGGCATGGATGTGGCTCAGCGGCGTCGTTGAAGACGTTGCGGAGCAGCAGATTTGCCTTGAGAACGTGCTTGTGATCAATCCCGACAATGCCAAGGCACGTAAGGGTCTTGATTACTTACAATCGCAGCGAAATGCGATAGAGGAGACAACATCCTCTGCTGCTCCCGCATATGCGTCCGAGTACGAAGCTTCTACCTCGGAAGATACAACAACTTCCCAGGGCGATATACCACGTCAGGAGCACTCTGCGTCAGCCGAGCCTGCTGGTGGTGCTCCGACTTGGGAAGACCCAAGTCCCGATGAGAGCTTCGATATCAGCGGCCTTGAATTGCAGACTTCGCCCACACTCGAAGGATCGTTGCCCTGGTTGCAGAATCTTGAGCAACAGAATAACGGCACAGCGCATGAATATGACGCACCCAGCTTCGAGCCTGCCGTGGCTGCCCTACCCTTCGACCCTTCAACTATGTTTAGCGACTCATCTGATGTTCAACCGGTCGTTTCGGAGAGACATGAGACCTCTTTTGCAGGTGTGGCCGATGATGGGCCTGCCTCGGAAGACCTGGCCGATGTGAAACCGTTTACACCCGGTCAGGAAGAGCTTCCGATGTTCGATTTCTCTTCCTTTACCGACGCTGCCGGGTCCGGCCAGCCTGCTAATCAAGCAGGCGGGGATTCCTCCGTCGATTTCGGCAATCCACACTTCAAGTTCGAAGAGCATGTTGCAGCCCAAGCTGGCGACGGTGGTGTGGCAGCTAGTGGATTTATGGAACTGCCTGCCGGTGGGTTCAATGAGATGATGAACGGTCCGATGGGGCCGATGTCTGAGGTGAACCTGCCTGCACCGTCCGAGCTTCCCGGCTACAAAGGCGGGGCGGGTGACCCCTGGTACCTGGAGAACGCAGAACAGCCTGCTCCTATCAAGATCGATGAGCCTGTTGGCGTCCCGCTTTATTCAAGCAGTCTTACGCCAGAGCAATTGCCCAGGGACCCCTCGGCTGCAAAGAGCAGCGTGGTAACTACGATGAAGTGTCCTAATTGCCGCGAAGATGTTGCGGATACTGCGCTTGCCTGTCCGAAATGCCGCTTCAGCTTCTTCATAAACTGCCCTAATTGCCACGAACTGGTTGATACGAGCGAGGCTGCACCCGCGAAGCCTGAACAATGTCCCCACTGTAGCTCTACGATTGATTTGTTGAAGCTGGGGCAGAGCGGCGTTGACGGGGCCGCCCAGTATCAGAGCACCAAGCTTGCTAACGTGGGATCGAATACTTTGCTTGCGACATCATTGGATGCCGATTCCGGCCCTCGCAGACGTGTTAGCTTCGGTTGGGTGGTCGATCTGGTCTGGCTCGTTACGATTATCGCTATCATATGGGCTTTGACGCAACTCCCGACATGGCTGCACTTGACTGGGCAGTACTAATCCTTTAGTATTAAACGGCTGTTCCCTGGCAACAGTTGAATAAAGCACTAAATGAAACGTAAAACGTAACGCGCATCGGAATCGAGCTTTACGTTTTACGTTTTACCTTTTACGCCCAAGAGGGGTCTAGCCGTGCCCGACGAGAGCGACTCTGCTAACTCTGCCCCCCAGACCGGCAAAGTAATCAGCCTGCGGGGCCACCAGGCCGCCGAGCAAGCTGTTGACGACCTGCTGATTACTCGGAGGCAGGACCCGAGGTTCATTTCCCTGGTAGCGAAATCGTTCAGTCTTGGTCCGCCTCTTCTGAGCGCGGTAGCGCGCCGCCTAGATGCCGATAAGCCGGGGGAGCTTCTGGTGCTGGCGGAGGTGGCGGGGCGCTATCCAGGACGCGGGCAGGCTGTGCGGACACTCATCCGTGCGGCTAATGATAGGCGCTCAGGCGATGCGCGCCGTCTCGGAGCGGCACTGGCACTGGGGTTGTATGACTACGGGGTGATTCTGCCTCCTTTGCAAGATTTCCTCGGTAGGTTAGCCTCGCCCTCATCTGCATTTGCATCTACGCTTACGCGCGCGCTCGATGCTTACTCCCACAGCAGAGCGCCGCAGGAATGGGAGCCTCTCTTTGCGCTCTTTTTCTCTCAGCCGCCTGAGGTCCTGTTTTCAGTTGTTGGAGAACTTGGGGCGGACCTGGGTGTTACCACGAGCGATGCTGCTTCGGCTCTTCGCGTCCTTGCTCTAAACCCTCACCCGGAAGTAATGGCTGCCGCAGTCGAATCTCTCACGAGCCAAATTGACCCTGCCGCGGTGCGTGCTCTTGCCGCTCTGCAAGCTAACTTGCCTGTGGACATGGCGCACTCAGTTGGGCGGCAACTGCAGAAGCTACGGTTGAGTGGCAGTTACGCTCCTGGTCTGCCTTCCGGCACAACACCCGAAATCGAGGCCCGGTTGAGCGCGGTAGATGGAAAGGGACGTTGCCTGCTCAGCCTGGCGCGCGATACAGGGCAGGGTGCAGAAAGAGCACGAATACTAGAGCTGATACTCTCCGATACACAAGGTATTATCGATGCTGCCCTAAATCTATTGGCCGCTGCGGTAAGCGGGCGGGCGAACAGCGCTTCTCGTGGCGCACACCAGCCGCTCTATGGTGAGCAAGCCTCGCACCGTGAGAGCCTGGTTCAAGTCCCCTTCGTATATGGCTTCAGCTTATTGAGACGGTTCGTACGGTTGAACTGGTCGTCGGGTACGAGCCTTCCGGTTGCGTATATACTCGAATCTGGGGCTATATGGGAAGCAGGAGAAGATCGGGTTGAGGCTCTGCCCGACATTAGCGGGGCAGATTCAGCATCGTCGGGCGAAGACGAAAGCGCACTCCTATCGCACCCCAGCTTCGCAGGCTGGTATCTCGATACGCCCGCTACTCACCTGGCAGCCCACGAAATAGCCGTGTCGTCCGGCGGGTTGACGAGCGAGCTTACAGATGAAAACTGGCGCGTACTTTTACCGTCTATCATCAGGTTGTCGCATGACGAGTTTGTTCCTGAACTGCGTGCGCTTTATGCCAACCGCCTTCGCATGATGGCCGAGTGGCTTTATATCAGCGAGCAGCCTGCATATGCTGCACTCGCGGCATCGGCGGCGTATACGATGACTCACTCGCCGCCTGAAGCTAACCTGTTCGTCTTGCGGCTGGTCCAGAAAGGCATCCTGGTTGCGCTCAGCCAGCTATAATTAGATTATGTGGCCTGGCCCACAGCAGTTTGAGGCGTTACTCGTAGACCTGCCCGACGATGGTAGGGAACAGGGAATCGACCCGGTTGTTGGACAAGTCTACAAGCGCGTAGATCTGCACCCATCTATGGACGAGGGGTCTCTCGCTGAGTTGCGGTATCTCCTGGCCCTGCCAACCGTACACAGCCCATTTCCCACCCTGCTTGTCGCTACCGAACGCCTCTAACATAAGGTCATGGCCATCTATTTGCCCCTGCTTCAGGTTGAGAGTACGTGTCGTTGTGACGAAATCCGGGAGCGCGAGGGCAGCGTAATCTATTGCGACTAAAGCAGGCGCACTTGAGCTTATCGCCTGTTGGGCTGCGTCCTGTGCCGATTGCGAGTCTGTCCAACCGGAACCCGCCGCTCCCACCTCCAGCCATGTAGTTATCCCGGCAGTGCCTGCGATTGTTTGTCTATAGGGAGTTCCTTCGGGCATTTCTACTAACGTCACCATCGGGAATTCGGTAGGAGTTACACCGCTATTATCTGTAGACATTCCATCGCAACCGTCGAGCAGCAATAATGTACAAGCAAGCGCGACATATCGTGCCGGTCGGGAGAACAGTTGGGAGCGCGGAGAGTTTTTGTATCGCCAACTTGAGAACAAGGCTGGGTCCTCTCTGGTGAAGTATGACATAAACTCTGAGGAGGCGCGATGCCGTTTGCACGTCTGGGCGCGATTCCTTATACTACAGGTCCAACAGCCTGAACGGGAGATGGAGAGCTAATGCCGATCTATGAGTATGAATGCAAGGCCTGCGGGACGCGGTTCGACAAAATGCAGCCGATCCACGCAGAGCCGCTAGTGGTCTGCCTGAATTGCGGCAAGGGGCCGATAAGGAGAGTATACCAGCCTGTGGGGGTAATTTTCAAAGGGAGCGGCTGGTATATAACGGATAATCGCAATTCAGGAAAGAAAGAGACCGATGCGAAGTCTATCTCGTCCGACAGTGGGGAGAAGGGTAGCAGCGGCGAAAGTAGCAGTAGCGAAAGTAGCAAGAGCGAGAGTACCACCAAAGCGAGTGATACGCCCGCGCCGTCCTCGTCGAGTGGCGAGTGACGTATTAGCTCCTATCTAGTAGAGGACTCCCTTCAGCCACCCTTAGCCGGTTCTTTGAGGCAGTGGAATTGACGGAATGGCTCTATGGCAGGCACGCGGTTGAAGAAACGCTCGCAGCGGGCCGCCGACGCGTGTACCGCATATTACTAGCCGATAGCACGAGGGGCGCCAGCCGGAATGGCGCGGGTGCGCCGAGTGACATAGAGCGCGCCGCAATTGAAAAGCAGGTGCCGCTGGAGCGCGTGCCCGCATCGAGACTTGACACTTTGACTCGCGTCGGGCATCACCACCAGGGCGTCGCTGCCGAGGTGTCGCCTTTCGTATATTCATCACTGGCCGATGTCGTGGGCTTTTGTCGTGAAGTGGGAGAGAAATCGCTGGTCCTTTTGCTTGATCAGGTGCAAGACCCGCAGAACTTTGGCACTCTACTTCGCACCGCTGAGGCTTGCGGTGTCACGGCTGTGACGATGCTCGACCGCCGCCAGGTAGAGGTGACTCCGGCTGTAGTAAATGCGTCATCGGGGGCGGTCGAGCATCTACAGGTCTGCCTGGCGAATAACCTGCCACGCGCTATCGAGAGCCTTCAAGAGGCTGGGCTGTGGATATACGCTCTTAACGCGGAACCTGAGGCTCCAATTTACACGTCTGTTGACCTCAGTGGGCCGCTCGGCCTGGTGGTAGGGTCAGAAGGGAAGGGGATCAGCAGGCTGGCACGTGAGAGGTGCGACGGCGCTTTCGCCATACCGATGCGCGGCAAAGTAGAATCCCTCAATGCGGCAGTAGCAGGTTCTCTCGTCTTGTACGAGGCGCTGAGACAAAGGTCGTGAGATGCCAAGAGTAGACGGCACT
Organism: Chloroflexia bacterium; assembly: GCA_038246925.1. Lineage (GTDB taxonomy): Bacteria > Chloroflexota > Chloroflexia > QHBQ01 > JADMIH01 > JADMIH01. The sequence continues at coordinate 3,674 of JBBRVL010000006.1, read as the reverse complement.
ATACCTGGAGGTGCGGTAGATGCAACCTGTTTTTCTTCGTAGGTCGCCTGCTTACTCTTTTCTCATAGCCTTGCTGTGCGTTTTGCTGACCGCCTGCGGCCAGGAAAACGGCGGTATCATTACTCCCACGCCCCCGAATACGACACCTGCACCTAGCTCCACGCCCTCTTCTCGTCTTCCAGTGGTGTTGGTACACGGTTGGAAAGGATCGATCTGGGGCAATGTCTTCTCCGGCTGTCCGGAGGATTACAAGCGTTACGTTCCCCCAACTCCGGTGTCCGAAGAGGGTGACTTTGGGGATCTCGGTCCTGAGTTGAGAGAGAAATATGGGCTGCGCGTTTATTACGCACGCCTCTTGTCGTCACCCTGCTACACTCCGCCTGTTGAAGCTAATGTGCCCATGCTGATGGCAGCGATTGATCGCGTAAAGGCGGAGACAGGTGAGATCAAGGTCAATCTGGTGGCGCATAGCATGGGAGGGCTGGTAGCGCGCGCCTATGTCGAATCGAGCGCATACCGTGGCGACGTAGCTGAGTTTTTCACGCTTGGGACCCCACACGATGGCGTTGATATCAGCAGCAACTGGCTTGCTATTTTGCTTGCGCCGAAAGCCATGGACGTGTATGACTACCTCGGCAAGCAAGAGGTAATGCAGGACTTGAAGCGAGGAGCCATGTCTCGCTTTGCCGAACGGCGGCAAGATGTAAAGTATCACCTTGTAGGTGGAGACCTTCCGATAGGTAGCCGCACCCCACTCGGCGGGCTGACCTATCTTGTGAGCGGGGGCATAGCGGGTGACGGTCTTGTGGCGCTACAGAGCAGCGCTCGACTGGCAGGTGACATTGATTTCACAAAACCGCCCGAAGCTCACAGCGAGGACCTTGGCGCGCCCGACTATTTCTCGAAGGGAAGTAAAGCGCGGCAATGTATTGTCGATGCGCTCGTGATGGGTAAGGACTGCGGTGTGCGCACAGGTTCTGCTCAGGCACCCGCTGCGGGGCAGGCTCCAGTCTCGTTGCCTCCCCTCTGCAAGGCTACTGAGTTCGCTACTTTGCTGGCGAAGTATGACATCGGGCCTCACATGCCCGATGCTCTGCGTGAGTACACGAAGGACTGTTACCAACGTGGGATGACAGCGCTCGAATTGACCGAGGCGGCGGTCAAGGCCGGGCTGCAAATACGATTGCTGAGCATCGACTCGAAGGTGGCGACAGGATTTGTGGCGGATGGGTCGGGGCGCAGATCGGGCGTGTTGCCGGGCGGTCAGGTAGTCGAAGAGATACCAAGCTCTCGCGTACTGATGCTCCCCGAAGCTACGTATGTCTTCTATCCGCCTGGAGAGGTAACACCTGAGGTGAAGGGCAGTGGAGCAGGCACAGCCGATATAAAGCTAGTCAGAGGAAGCGAATCAGCGACCGCCGAGGTAGTAACGTTTGAGCCTATAGACGTAACGCCGCAGACAATCGCACGTATCTCGCCGGGTGGAGAACCTGTCCTTAAGATAGACATTAATAGTGACGGTAAAGTAGAAGTCGAGCAGGCACCGAAAGAAACGAGAGAAATCCGTTCAGCGCAACCTTAGGCCATGTCAGGTCAGGCGGTCGTCGATAGGAAGCCGACCGCCAAAGCCTGTGTCGGTTTCGTGCCAGAAGGCAACCTCTTGCTCGCCCAACTGCCAGCATAGGAAAATAGTCCGCCCTTCGAGCCTTGCCGGGAAATCTACGAGGCCGCGCTGCAAGTCCTTTAACTGGATATTCCATTCGGCTAGCTGCGAGATTGCAAGCTGGAGAGCTTCCTCAAGAGATCGCTCAGACTGTGCAAGCATTACATCTTCGGACGGATTGTGATCGCCATTGCTCTTGATTTTTTCCTTGACGATGACGCCCCGACCTTGAAGCTCAGCCAGTTGCATCCCAAGCGCCTGCATCTCCTGGAGAAGGCGCGTCAGTTCGGGCAGCTTCTCGTTAGCATCTTGCACGGTATAGAACTGCTCCAAAATCGCCTCAAGTCCTCTTCTGCTTCTCGAAATCATCCATCATCTGGAGGACGCGCTGAAGGCGTTCGATAGCAATCCCAGCTACTTTACGCACGCGCTCGAATTGGACTTCCTCTAAAGCATCCAGCCAGGTAGCGATGTCTTTGTCACTCATCTCGGCCCAGCGGGAGTCCATGCTGAGGCGTGTGCCCATGAGCTTTATGGCATCACGGCGGCGCGTGCGAACGTCGGTGACAGCAGTTGTGCCTTCGGGCTGCGGATTAGCCCCAGGCGGAGCGGCCACTGCCTCGGCTTTTGTCGCCGCCTCAGCCTCACTGCCTGCCCGTAGATCGATTGCGAGCTTATCGACGTCGGTTGCGCGAAAGACGCTTTGCTGTCCCTTACCGCTGAACGGCCTGATGAGGCCTTCGTCGACCAATTGCAGCAGCCGGTTGCGCGTGATCCCCAGCCTTTCGGCAGAAGTTGGCAGGTCGATGAACTTGAAACCAGGGGTTGTCATCAGTGGGCGTAAGTTGAGCGGTTCGTCATGGTGTGCCGCTCGTTAGTCTTCCGTGACCAGGACAAAGTGCTCTTTGGGGGCCGCACAGTCGGGGCATTGCTCGGGGAGCTGCTCGGCCCGTGTCAGCAGGTAGCCGCAGTCTGTGCAGCGCCAGACTAGCTGCATCGACTCGGTGCGTCCTGAGACGACCTGGCCGGACTGCATCTTGGCTAAATCCATCGCTAGATGGGGGCGGGTGATTAGGCCGACAACGCGCTTGTTATCATCGACGACCACTATAGGTCGGCGACCCATGAGACCGGGAGTACTATCAGACCCGGCGGACCCTGACCCCGTATCACCTTTAGGTGCGTTTGCCGCGAGAGGGACTTCGACAAGAGCGCTTTCGACATCGTCATCGAATTGGACTGTCTCGTACGACTTGCCCATGAACTCGGAGACGTGGCACTCCTGGGGATTGTTCGCGGCAGTGCAGCGCATCACATCTTTATCAGTGATTATCCCAACTACTTGCCGCCCCTCCTGGCTGTCGACAACGGGCACTAGAGACGTGTGAAGCTCATCAATAATCCTGGCTGCCCGCGCCATGGTGTCCATCGGTGTCACCACGGGAGGCTTATCTATCATTACCTCGCTGACCTTCATTTGTGCCTCCTTAGAGTTATCTCTTTTCTACGTGTAATTGACGCCTGAGTTTCATGGCGGCAGGTGAGCGAATTATATCACACGCCCATACGCGCAACAAGACTGATTTGTCAATTGCGTGATGTCCTTTTTCAGTCCTACTCACGTCTTCGCGGCCCCAGCTTGCTTTAGTTCCTCGGACGTAAACATGGCAAGGGAGCGTGACGCAATTTCCGCAACAAGCGGCTTATCCTTCAGCGCAGCAGTGAGGTTGGGTATGGCCTGAGTGATATGGAGCTTACCGAGTTCGTAGGCAGCGCTGGCTCTGGTCTCCGCATCAGGCGCTTCCTCTAGCTGGTGAATGAGAATGGCAGGCAAGGCGCGATCAGTCCGCGCGGGGTCGGCCTGGCCCCGGCCACGCATCATCTCAGCCATACCCAGCGTTAGCATATCTTCTCCGAGTGCCCAGACGAGCGCCCTGACCTCCCCCGAGGCATAGTCGCGCTGTTCTTCTTCCAGGTTACGTAAGGTTTCGTCTTCCGAGAGGGTCAGCCT
>JBBRVL010000005.1:0-34523 GCA_038246925.1 Chloroflexia bacterium | reverse complement strand
GCCGCACTCTGTAGCCGAGCAGCTTTATTATAGCCATCTGCACAGCGAAGCGTTTGCCGCTGACTGTATAACGGTCCGCCGGGTTAGAAGTAGACGGCTCAACGCTATGATAAGTAAGGACGGAGACACCGGGCGAGGAAAGTCTGGCCCACTCACGGCGGCCGGGTACCTCGGCGCGCACGCCACGCCAGAAGTAGTAATCACGCGCTAGCTCAAACATCTGCCGGGCGAGCTTTCCTCTGTGGCCTGATTCGGCCCAGGCTGCAAACCCACGATCTAGGACCCAGGCAAGGACTCTATTCTCCGCAGCGGCCAGGAGGAGTCCACGAGCAAACCGCATTCGCAGGTTGGTTTCTCCATAGGCGGATAAGGGCAATTCTGGCAACGCTCCCGGCAGCTTGCGGTAAATACGAACGCTACCCTGACCCAGGCGGTAAATATCACGTAGCAACCCCCTTGCCGGTTTCGGATTGCGGGCGCGTGCTACTGCCTCAGGCGCATAGACGAACTGAAGCCCCAGATTACCCAGCCGATAGCCGAACTCTATATCTTCTCCATAGTCGATGTTTGGGTCAAAACCACCTGCCTGGTTTGCGGCCTCTCGTGGTAGCGATACGTTGCCCGTGTACAGGGCGGAGAACGTGGGAGATTTCTCGGCGAGGCGTTTGTAGTGACCTTCCCACCAGAGCGCAAGCTGGCGGTGGAGCGCGCCATTACCCGCCTGCGGCACCAGCCTCCCCAGCACCACGCAGGGAGTAGCACCGCCCGCATGGCGAGCCAGATGTGACGAAACGAGGTCTTTGTGGGCGCGAATATCGTCGTCCAGGAATAGCACCAGATTACCCCGCGCAAACTGAAGACCTGTGTTGCGCGCAGCGGCTGCCCCGCCCCAATTCTGTTCGATGCAGCGAAGTGATCGCCCGGACCATTCAGGCGAGCCAGCAAGATAAGTAACTGCCTCTGCTGTACCGTCCGTAGAGCCGTCTGAAACCACTACTATCTCGAACGTTTGTGGGTCCGCGCTCTGACTTCTAAGGGCGCTCAGCGTCTTGATGAGCAGGTCTCGACGGTTCCGCGTCGGTATCACTATGCTTATCTGTGGTTCCATGGCTAGTAGGTTCTCGTTTATTCGCGTTGCCTCCACGCAGCAATTGTAATTTCTCGCCTATCCAATCTTTTTCTTCCCTGCTGGCCCCCAGCACAAAGTAAAATGAGCCAAACAAAAGGAGGGTTGACACGGCACCCATAGCTATAACCGGTAAGGATGGTTCAGTCAGGTAAAGTCCCAAAGGCAAGAGAAGTGCCAAAGAGAGCGCCCCGGCAACCAGCGGGCCAACTAGCGTCCTTACTATAAAGCGCGGGTAATCTACTCCCAGAGCACGGCAGGCAAGCCACGGGATAACTACCAGATCCGCGATTAGGGCTGGGATAAGCGTACCTACCACAGCGCCTACCACTCCCAATCTTGGTATCAGGAGTAGACTAATAACTATGTTGATAAAGTATTCGGTCACCACCACGAGCGAGAGCGCCCGCACCTGACCTATACCTTTTAGTATAACTCCCGCGGGGTTTTGGGCGGCGGATACTAAGAAGACTGCCAGGAAGAGGTAGAGGACGGGCAGCGTCTCCTCATGTCCCGGTCCGAGCCACACCTCCATAGCCTGCCTGCCAAACGCCAGCAGCCAGAGTACGGGCGGTAAGGTCAGCGCAACGGCGCCACGTGTGCCAGTGATGAATAGAGATTGCAGCCGGGCGGTGTCCTTCCGGGCCTGTAGATCGGAGGCAGCGGGCAGGAAGATCGATACGAGCGGGCCAGAGAAGTAGCTCACCGCGCTCGCAGGCTTGAACCCCAGGTTGTAAGCGGTCACTTTGCTGACAGGCAAGAAGGCTGCTATCAGTACCGCGTCGGCGTTGTAAAAAATCCTGGTGGCGGTGTCCAACAAGAAAAGCCAAAAGCTGTAGCCGCCTATACGCCTCAAAGTAGACCGGTCGCTGAACCTCGGGCTGGGGGATTTCAGACCTGGCAGCACCCGCATAGCAAACATCCACTTGATAATATAGGCAGCGACCAGCCCGACTCCATTGATTGCCACAAGTTCGGTCGGGCCACCGCCCAGTTGTAGCGCAGCCAGGATCGCTCCCGCCGAAACGAGCGTCTGCACGATGTTTACGCCGTTGCTCACTTCATAATGACGGAGGCCGGTGAGCAAGTTCCCCAGGACACCGAGCGGAAGGCCCAGCATGAGGGTCGCCCCAGCCACGGTGAGCGACTGTCGCCCAACTTCCAACTGGTGGGCGTCGAGTTGTAACAATGGCAGTCCCAGCCATGCGCCTACGAGGGTAGCAGCAAAGGCAAGTACCCCTATAAACAGGTGTAAAAAGAATGAGGTGCTTACTACCCGGTTGATCTCGTCTATCTCATGGCGGGCATGGTGCTCGGCGACGTACTTCACGACGCTGGTGGTTATACCGAAGTCGAGTAAGCCCCCCAGCCCCTGGATGGCAACCACGAGCACCCACAGCCCGTACATATCGGTGCCCATGCTCGATATGATGACCGGCGTGAGTAGAATGCCAACGGCCACAGAGGATATCTGCCCGGCGTAGTTTGCGACAGCGTTCGTGAACAGGGTGGGGGCGATCCTTCTCACGAAGACCTTCTCTGCTTTCTTGCCACTACCTTCTCAAAAATGCTATTCAGGCGCTCCAAACGTTCTTTCTCGCCCACCTCTGAAGTTACGAGTGCTTGTCCGGCTGACCGCAGGCGATCCCTCAAGGCAGAGTCGCCTAGTAGTTGCAGAATGGAGGAAGCGAAACCTCCGGCATCGTCTGCGACAAGAAGGTGCTGCCCAGGCACAGCACCCAGCCCCTGTGCGCCCACCGTTGTAGTGATCACGGCTGCGCCTGCTCCCATAGCCTCGATCAGCTTTATCCTCATGCCGCCCCCCAGTCGCAATGGGGCTACGAACAGGGTACACCCTTCGAGGTATGGCTCGACTGATGGTACCTCACCTGTTACCACCACCCGCTTACCGGCAAGCGCCTGCACCTCCCGCGTGGGGTTCTTGCCAACCAGCCATAACTCAACCTGGGGCCTGGCTCTCCATACGAGAGGCATGATTTCGCTGCAAAGCCAGAGCGCCGCGTCCACATTCGGCGGATGGTCGAAATTGCCCACGAACAGTAGGCTTTTTTTGGTAATTGGTAATTGGTAATTCGTAATAATCCTGGCGGTTTCTTGGCGCTCTTTGCGGCTTGGCGGTTTCGCTGTAACAGGCGCTAACCCGAATGGAACAACGTGCAGGTTCAATCCGGGCACTTCTTTTGCCAGTACATCGGCGTCCTCTGCGGAAGGTACAAGTACCGTATCCGCGCGTCGGCACTGCCTCGTCTCGTACCTCCGCCACCTCATCTTTTCAAATGAGCGAAGCACCGACCCTAGTCCACTGCCCACTGCCTTCTGCCCACTGCCTTCTGCCCACTGCCTTCTGCCTTCTGCCTTCCGACCCACGATCCCTGATCCCCGACCACTGACCCCCGTCCCCTTCAGTGGGAAGGCCAAACGCACGTCATGCTCGGTAAGTACCACAGGTGGCGTTGTTAGTGTGTCCAGGCGGTCGATGTATTGGGCCATCAATATGTGTTCTATCAGGATAAGATTAAATTTCTCCCTCTCGAGCAGTGTTGATACCACCCTGGTCATACGCGGGTCGTAGAACTCTTGCACTAGCATAGGCTGTTTCAGGTTGAAAAGACCGGCAGTCAGCCTAGCACGCTTCCGCCACAGAGAAGGGCCGGACATCATGGGTCTTGGGTCGCGGACCACTGCGTGTACCTTTATGCCGAGCGCCTGCAAAGCCTCCACTTTGTCCATTTCACCTGGCTCTATGAAAGTTACTACAGTCAATCTGTGAATGGTTGAAAGAAGTCGCGCCCTGTCGAATACTGCTCGTGGGTTCCCCGAGGGAGCATCGGGACGAGGCAGAAAGGGCGCAAGGAGGAGTATATTCATCTCGGTGCATGAGGTAGATCAAGGCCAACATCGAGGTCGTGGAGATTTTCGAGAAAGAACCTTAGTAGAGAGCGGAAGTGACCTTCATTTGCCATTTCCTCCTCACCTGCGTGGGTTACGCCACCAGGCTTTCCCATGAGCATTTGGCCTTCGGACATCAGGCTGAGCAGGTGGTTCCTTTCGTTGCGGGCGTGCATGACCCAGCAAAGCGCAAATAGCACAGGTATCCATTCGAGCGCGACGCCCACTTGGTTGCAATAATCACGGAGCCATTCCCGCGCAAGGCCCGAATCAAAAGCGCCCGCCTTAGGCCCATTCGGAGGGAAGAACATCTCGCGGTAGCCCCTCAGTTGGTCGCAACGCCCCAGGTCTCGCGTCTCGTATGCATAACGTCCCAGGAAGTAGATAAGGTCTGTGGCCGGCAGGCCGTACCCACCCGACTCCCAGTCAATTATGCCTGTAAAGCATCCGGCTTTATCTACAAGTATATTAGGAGTGCCGGGGTCGTTATGGTTGAACACCCCAGGCAACGACAGCCTCTCGCAAAGTTCCACAGCCTTCTCTCTGAGCCAGGTGAGTGAAGCCCTTTCTGTTTCTGACAACCCCAGTTCATTTGGTGCCGACCTCAGAGGCTCAAATATCCACTTTTCCAACTCCTCACTGTGGGCAGGCTTACTTGAACGTAAATGTAGCTCTCCCAGCCACACACTGAAAGGCTTGAGATTTTCAAGTTCCTCACGATAAGCGCCTGTATGCTCGCTCAGGTAGGCCCTGAGCATACGTCCGCGGGTAGCTGTCTCTACCGTCACCAGTAAGCCTTCTATTGATTTAGTTAGTATGGGCCGTGATGCATGGTTGGCGCCCGGAGGGAGGTGGGGCTGTAACTGCTGTAACGCCTCATATTCCGCCTGTACCCGGTGGTTGTACATCGGGTAGCGTGGGAACTTCACAACGAAACCAGGTTCCTGTGCGCCGCCGACCCAGCATAGGCAAACAAGCTTGCTTCGCACGCTCACTCCGCCGTTCACTACAACTAGCTTTATGCCTCTCTCGCCACTGCCGAGGCTTGCCCTCAGATAGCTTTTTATGAGGTCTATCATCGCGCCCTCTGCTTGCTTGATGGCCGCCTAGCGACCACCATATAGCCGGGCAACGTAAGTTCAAACAGCCCAAGCAGCACTGCTACTTGAAGCAGTCGCCTCAGCACACGGCGCTGAAACGACATGGCAAAGAACATGTTGCCCAGATAGTAGCGCTGCAATCGTCTATCTTCGAGCGGAATGAGCAGCTCGCAGGCGCTGAATGTCGGCTTGGGCCAGTAAAAGGCCACGCGGGTAAAGCCTAGCGATTTCAATTGCCTCCTTAGCAGCGCGGGGGGTGACAGGATAGCTAGGCGATCTATCTCCAGGTAGAGATGTCCCCCTGCCTTCACGCGGTCAGTCACATCTCTCAGGCGCGAACGGCGCCACTCGCCAGGCAGACCGGGTGCAGGCCGCAGTCCGGCCACCAGATCGAATTGCTCTACAAACTCGCTAAGCGGGTATGAGATAGGATGGATGTTTAACAGGCCCTCCTCGTGGGCGCGCACTCTCAGGAAAGTAGAGTCCAATTCGTGGGTGGATACGACCACGCGGTCGCTGGTCCTAGCCAGCGAAAACGGCACGGGCGAAAGCGCCCCACCCGCGCAGAGAACGCTACCCCTGGGCGGCCCTGGCAATAGGAAGCGCCAGTCGCCCGCGCGCTCATCTGCCACGTAGCGGAAGAGATTAGGATGGTGAAGCGCTAGCAAATTTGTTACAGTGCTTCGCCATCCGCCTGCCTGGGCCTCGGCAACAATCCTGCGCCTGAGGGAGGCGCCACGTTTCGGCAGTATGTCTAGTTTTGGTCTGGTCATAAAAAAGAGAGCAATCTACCCACTTACTCCGTTCGGATTATGAAGTACGAACCTAGACAGAAGCCCATCCATGCATAATCCATTACAGCCGTGCTATCCGCACCCAGCCTACCCCTTCCCCGCGCAACTCGCGTGCCTTTGTTTTGTTCTGCGTCCACACGGACAATGCCAGAGCGCGGACGGCCTTCACTAGCGACATTGTGCGGATAATCAGACGTGCCATGAGCAGCTGGATGGGACCATAATGCTTGCGGTAAAACATATACAGGCTCTTGAAGAAGTAGAGGAGTAGATCGGGATCGACGCTGCTGCCTCCGCCCAAATGTACCGCCTCTGCACGCGGCTCGAAGAGTACATCCCACCCCATCTGCTTTATTCGCAGGCAAAGGTCAGTCTCCTCCCAATAGAAAAAGAAGCCCTCATCGAAGCCTTTGGTCGCCTGGTAAGCTTGCGCGCGCACCAACAAGCACGCACCTGCGAGCCAATCTACTACCATTTCGCGGTCGTGAGGGCTTGCGAGCAGGAGCCTATCGCGGAGCCAGGGCAGGCGACCTAGCATCTTCCATATAAGGCTTTGCTCTAGAAAGAGCACTATCGGCACTGGGAAGTTATGGCAGGAAGGCTGTAGCGTACCGTCCTCATTCAGCAAGCGTGGTCCTACTATACCCGCATCTGGACGCTCGCCAAGTACTCGAACCAGCCTCTCCAGAGATCCTGGACGCAAAAAGCAATCGCTATTGAGGAGAAAATAGTAGCGCCCCGATGCGGTAGCAACACCGAGGTTATTTGCACGCCCAAATCCGAGGTTTGTACCTGCCCATACAACCTTCAGTCCCTCACTCTCGGCTCTCCTGAGTATGTCTGCACTCCCATCACTCGACCCGTTGTCTACCACAATAGTCTCAACATCCAGGGGACCAACAGCACCTTGCAGTGCGCCCAGACAGTCGGCCAGGTATCGTCCGCCGTTGTGATTGACTATTACAACAGATACGTCATACTGTTGTACGGGCTGAGTGTCTTCCATGATAAGGTCTGCTCATATCGGAAACGTGGTTTTGGCGGGCACTTGCAGCCCACTCTATCCTATCCCTCTTCACTCTATTTTACAAGTTGCCGCGGAAAGATTATTAACCGGATGTTGGTGTTATAATATGGCTCATAATTTCTAGGCTCTATATACCTGGCACAATTAGCGATTGCGGATTCTAACATGAAATATTATGACCTCGACCTGGAGCTTTATGACTACACTACAGCTGACAGCGTAGAGGGATTCAGCGTGCGTGTGCTTAGAACCCCTGCCGCCGGTGAGCAAAGCCATGACCATGCGGACAAAGTTGTCGTGCCGGACAAACTTAGAAGTAAGCTTCGGTCATTGGAAAAACGCAAACTTGATGTTCAGGAGATGATCGCCGTTGGAGAAGAGTTAGCGGCGCTGCTTTTTCCGCCTGGTGCCCGTTCGTTCCTGGTTAGAAGCCATGACAAGCTTGAAGCAGGCGAAGCGCTACGCGTGCGGCTGAGGATAGATCGTGCCCTAGCAAATATCCCTTGGGAGTACGTCTATATCCCGCCTCCTGACGCGGATCCCGAAAGTAAAGACTACAGCGGCTTCCTTGCCCTCGACACTACTTACTCTCTGGTGCGTTACGAAGAATTGGAGCAGGCAACCCAGAGCTTGAAGCCAGTAAGCTCGGACGAGCTGCGCTTACTGGCAGCCCTTGCCAGCCCTTCGGACCCTGACTATCCACCTTTGAAGGTTGGGGAAGAAGCGAATATCGACAACGCAGTTAAAAAGGTGCCCCGAATAAGTGCTAATTATTGCCTGGATGCGAGCAGGAGAAAGCTGGCAGACGCCCTGATCGACGAAGCCCACATATTCCACTTTTCGGGTCATGGAATCTTCGTCTCCGAAATGGGCGAGGAGCGCAACACGGTGACCGGCACAGGGTATATCGCGCTTATTGACGATAGCGACGGCCAGAAGCGCGCTGACCTCTACTCGGCTGAAGAGCTTGCGCTGAGGCTGGCCGGGCGCGGCGTGCGGTTAGCAGTCTTGAGCGCATGTCAGGCCGGCAGTCGAGACGGGGTAAATCCCTGGACGGGCGTAGCTCCCGCCCTCGTCTGGAGAGGCATACCTGCTGTGCTCGGCATGCAATACTCCATCTATGATAAAAGTGCCATAGAATTCAACAGCACATTCTACCAGGCGCTGGCCCAGGGGCAGCCTATAGACCTGGCGATAACGTTAGGTCGGCAGGTAGTTCGAGATATAGACCCTGATGGGCGTGATTGGGGCGTGCCTGTATTGTACCTGCGAACCGGCCCGGACGACAGCAGTGCGCTCTTCCCCCAGATGGCAGCCACGCAGTGGGGCAGGCTCGTGGAACGCTCCCGCCAGCAGACAGAGACGTTTCTACGGGCACTTATCGGCACACCGGAGAAGCCCAAGATATATATCCCTGAAACTTATCTAGAACGTAATACCATAGAATCCAATCTTGCCGATTTCCTCACGCAAGAAAAGCGTGCCCTTATTATCACCGGCGGCTCAGGTACAGGCAAGACCTGTTTGTTGTGCCGGTGGACGCAGCGCCTGCGCGACAAGGGGCACACCGTTTTCTTCTACGATTGCAATGGTCCGGTTGAATCGGACATCGAGCGGATGGTAGCCAGGGATCTTGCCGTCCCGCCTGATGATCTCTTTTCAACGCTGGACGACATCAGTGCGTCGGCTGTTGCCGAGGAACGCCGGTTCATCATCATCTTTGATGGCATCAACGAGTTTGGGACGCGTGGGGAAGGTCCCGCAGATTTGCTAAGTAATATCAATACTCTGGTAGGGAGACTCCCGGCAAACGTACGTGTAGTCATGAGTTGCAGCACACCTACCTGGAACCAATTGAAACAGGACGATAAGGCCAACTTATTCTGGCAGTTCTATTACCACCCTGACGGCAATGAAGAGCCTTTACTCCTCGAGCCATTCAGTCCAGAAGAAGTCGAGGCCGCCTACGAACGATATCGGCAGATTTTCGACCTCCGAACACCATTCGACAACTTGTCACCTGGTCTAAAAATGCAACTACGAAAACCGTTGCTGTTGCGCCTGTTAGCCATGACACACAGAGGGCGCGCAGAGCCAATCGCATATGAAGCCGAGGCGATGGGCATCTACCGCAGCTATTTTCACCAGGAAGTACCCGCAGATTCCAGGGAGGAGGACCTGGTCGGCTACGTGGCGGCTGAGATACTTAGCAAACAGCGCAGCTCTGTACCCAAAAGGAGCCTGCGCCAGCAGAGCGAGCAGGTAAGGGCACTGATCGACGGCAATAGTGCAAATAGCGAAAATGATGAGCAATCACCCTATGACAGGCTGCTGGACAGAGGCGTTCTGGTTGAGATTCCGGGCGATGCGTTTGAAGAGGGGAATCTGGTTGGCTTCACCTGCACGCAAATTGCTGCGTACGCTCTGGCCTTGTATATGGGCCGGCTGGGAAGTGTTGATGTTGAGCGCATCGCCCAATTGGTGCAAGACTCCGACCGTTTTGCTCTGGCGTGGTACGTTGCCCGTACCTTCCTGATGCTCAAGAAAGACCCCGCTATCTTTGCGGCTTTGTCGCAATCTTCTGACCTGCATTTGCGCGAGATAGTCGTTGAGAGCCTGGTGCAACTGCATGCGGACGAGCCAACGACCTCCATTACTTTGACCAAACAACTCCTCGACTCCGATTCTGAGCAGATACAGCGAACAGCTCTCAAGGCGGCGTTGCGCATAGGCCCAGGGGCGCGGGATATCTTCGTATCGGCTGCAAGCAAAGGCTCTGCCGGTCTGCGTCAGGCTGCCAAAGACACCTTATATCTGACCGGGTCGGGTAATCTTGATTTTACTTATGAAGTATTGAACGAATTGGCGGCGGGCATTGGGATACGCTCCCTGGCTGGCGATCTCCTGAAGCGCGTCAGAAAGCCGTCGTCTGCGAGCGACCCAACTCTGGAGTTTATCATTGACCTTTCGGTAGCGATCTATATCAACCACTGCGGGCAAGAGGATGTCACCCTGAAAACTGACGCCTTGTACTATGATCTGTTCACTAATAAGCTGCATCTGGGCCTCTTGAATAACAGGGTCGTTGGGTGGGGCCTTACCCCATTACTCAAGGCAGTAGCGGCGGTGTTAGCGAAGCAAGTAGTCGAGTCGATGTTGATGCGTCAGGACGAGGCGTTCTTCCAGATTCCACCGGCAGAGAGGGCAGCGTTAAAGCAACTGGCGCAACTGCTCGAACCCGATACCAACCTGGCGGCTGCCAAACCCATGTTGAAGAAGTTGCTTCAGTCGGATTTGATCCTTTTTAACCTCGCTGCCGCCCATTTGCTACCTGTCCATGTTTATCGCGATTTTGCAACAACGAGGCCATTGGTGCTGGACCTGTTCGACAGTATGAATGCCAGGGGGAGGCTGTGGGTACTCTTGAGCTTTGCTGTACTGCTGCCGGATACCCCGCCGGAGTGGACCCCTCTCCTGGAAGAGCTTACTCGCCGGTTGGAAGAGGAGAACCCGGAAGCCTTCTACGGCGACCTGCTAGGTTTTCAAGAGCAGTTCGATATCACCATGCTCCCGCTCGGCCTGGCTTATGGCAAAGTCGCTCGGGAAGCGCCCATGCCCTATTTTGTAGAACTCCTGCAGACTAAGCTCGGTAGCGGTGAGGTAAAGAAAGTGGAACGCTGCCTGTCGGGGCTGGGCGCCATAGGCTTTTACTACCCCCATGCCGTGTTTCAGACGCTCAAAGCAGCAATTAATGATTTCACAGGTCCAGATATGCAGGAAGCCTTGCTACATCCTCTCGCAGTTATTCGCACGCTCCATTTCGATGAGGTAGATAGCTTCCTGAGCCAGATCGGGGTGGGTGAGAATTACCAACGCCGTGTCTCCGAAGCTGCGGACGTAGAGTTGGTTCGCCGCTATATCTCTTTGCTCGGCCACTATAACAACGTGATCCACGAGGTTATCCACTATCCAAAGATGCGGCGGCAGCTTTCAATTGGGATGCTCAACCTGTTAGCCGATGCGCGCAACCTGGATACGGTTGTGTCGGAGTTCACATCAGTGATGATACAGATGCTGAAGGATGCAAATTTCCGGCTAATAGAATGGACCCGATAAGGTTAAAGCTCAGGGGTCAGGCATTGGGGATTAGTGGGCAAGCAATCGAGACAAATATAACCGGCTGGGTTGCCTCTGTACGGCGCGGGCTTAGCATAGTGGAGTTACTCATCCGCTTCAAGGCGCTCGGTTTCACGCTGGTCATGCCGCTGCTGGGTGCAACTACCGTCTCTCCGAGGTTGGGGGGTGATAAGATGCTGGCACTTATGAGCACGGCCCTTTGTTTTCATCTGTTCTCTTACATCTTCAACGATGTGATAGACCTGCCGGTCGACCGTACCGAGCCTTTGAGAGCCAGCTACCCGCTCGTCCGAGGCCTGATCCAGCCCTGGCAGGCGCTGAGTTTCGCTCTAGCGCAGGTACCGTTGGCAGGGGCGTTCACCGCAATTACGGCTGGTAACTACCAGTCTTACGCTGCGCTGGGTGCGAGCTTCGCTCTCATGGCAGTCTACAATCTCTGGGGGAAGCGCAGTATCTTCCCACCCTTGACCGATGCAATCCAGGGGTTGGCCTGGGGCGGACTAACCCTCTATGGGGCGGCTGTGATAAGCAACCATTATAATTATCTGACCGCCATAACGGTCTCTTTTGTAGCTATTTTCATAATTCTCATCAATGGAGTCCATGGCAGCCTGCGCGACCTGGTAAACGACCTGAGATGTGGGTTACGCACTACTGCCATCATGCTTGGTGCAAGGCCACGATCGGGCGGGGGGATCTATATATCGCGCGCACTTGCACTGTATACACTGGCGCTGCAGTCTGCCTTGATTGCTTTACCACTCTTGTCGCTGGCATATAACTGGTTTGGTTATCAACCGGAGCAGCAAGTACTCAGTACGGTTTTCCTGGTGGCTGTGGCGCTGGCTTCTCTGGGATTGCTGGCAATCGCCGCCAGGTCGAGCGGGGAGGCTCGAACCTTGTTTGTTTGTGGCTCGCTGCATCTGGTGCTCTCTTTTGCCTCATTGATCGTCCTGTTCGGGTTTTATCTTGACCTCGTACTGCTCGTTGTGGTCCTCACCGCTTTCTTCACGCCTCTGCTCGCGTCGAATCTGCTTCGTTTGGGTCTGGTTCGAGGCTGGCAGAAACTGACGCGATCTCGCCTGTGAACCTGCCTCATCCACCGCTAGCAACCACGCCAGACAAGCCCTCGGGTATATATATCTATCGTCTTGTGGGGCTTGCGCAGATTATACGCATCCATAACTGTATCCTGGGTGGCGCTTTCGCTCTGGTTGGTGCGTACCTGGGGAGTGAGGCAGGCGGTATGTCATTACCACGCGCATTACAGGCGGCGCTGGTCGTGTTCTTGTGCGTGGCGTTTGGCAATGTGATCAATGATTACCGTGATGTGACAGCGGACGCCTTGAGCAAGCCGGAACGACCTATACCTTCAGGTCGCGTGTCGCTGACTATGGCCGGTGCCCTGGCTCTTAGTCTGGCTCTGGCTGCTCTCGCCTTAGCGGTAGGTTTGGGCTTGGGGTCTGGGATTTTTGCGTTGTTGACCCTCCTCATCAGCGCAGGCTATTCGTATTATTTGAAGACGACAGTGCTATTGGGTAACGCCGTTATCGGGCTTCTTGACTCTTCAATCGTCATCTATGGAAGCATGGCTGCAGGCAGCCTGCCGATGGCTACGTGGGTCGCGGCCTTGCTCTTTTTTGTACATGTCTTCGCTCACGAGGTCTTGTACACTGTTCGGGACCAGAGCGGGGACGCGTTAGCGGGACTGCATACCACTGCTACTCGGTTGGGAGCTAAAGCCACGATCCGGGTCTATCGCGCTTTAGCTTTAGCATTCGTTGCGTGCGCGGTGTTTCCCTGGATCATCGGTCTGGCCTCTGATCTGTACTTGTTTGCGATAATGCTTTGCGCTATTCTGCCGACGTTGGTGGCCGTGATGCTTGTGAGCCGGAAAGTCACAGCCAGGAAGGTGCTCTGGTCGTTATGGGTTATGAAAGCTACGTGGTTCTTCAGCCTTGTATCAATTGCATTGCTGAAGTGATAGCTCTCACCTTGTTTCGTGATACTGTCTACCAGTTTATGCAATTGCGGCTAACTCATATTCCACCTGGGGGCGCTGCTGGACTACACCCACGACTAACTCTTCCAATTTATCTTGCTGGCGGCAATAATCCATTAGGGCATCCACATGATCGGCTAATCCTGCGGTCGACCCTACCAATTGCCCCAGCTTCAGGCCTGCGTAATCAATCGCAAGGATCACAAGCTCTTCCGTAGTAAACTTTTGCATCAAGATTTGCGGCAGCTTATCGTACTTGACCATATCCGGCGAGAGCGCCCGCTTCTTTACATAATCAACAAAGCTTCGCAAACGCTTCTGGTCCACCTGCTGACTCATTAACTCAGTCACAGGCAGCATGGCATCGAAGTGTGGTATTTCTTCGTCAAAATCGGTGAGTATCTGGCCGTGATATTTCTTTACGTAATCTTCCAGGAAGCCTGTGGGGAAATCGGTTGGGCTGCCGTTGCCCGCAGACCTATCCTCCGGCTCCACATTGAACGTGGCATAAACAAAGCTATACTCGATCAGGTTATCGGTATTACGGTATTCAAAAAGGGTCCACGCGCCAACTCGGCCTCCGTAGCCCTTGCCGGTAGGCTCGATATCGGACGCCTCTTCAGCGAGCAGACAGCAGCGAGGGATGCCGCTGTCACTGCCCAGGTCGCGTGCATACTCATCAGGCATAAGCGTCCATGTCGCCTGGACGTTAGCTATCAACTCCAAGGGGTCATCTCTGTAAGCCTTCCAGGCATCCCCTTGCAGGAGCAAAGGCAAGCCCTGCCAATATTGCCCGGAAGAGGATGCGCAGACCAATCGCCCTGTTGTCGTAGGCAAGAGACGTACGTTGCCTATGCCACCGAGCACCTGCCGCGTTTTACCCACAGGGTTGTATAGACCGGGGTTCAGCATCTCTACTTGTGCCGATTCGCGGAGCTTGCCGGATTCGACTTTCCAGTAGAGTCCCGGCACGCGGGGCACCCAGGGGGATAACGTGAAGTCGCGCAGCAAGACGCGCTCACCTCTGCGCACGGTCGAATGGCCGGAATACCCCAGAACATCTTGCCAGAATTGCCAGTTATCCTGGTACTCACGCGGCTTATTCGTAGGCGCTGCCTGAGGTACGACGTGGTGATAGCCCGGCAGTTTGACGTAGTCCTGCGCCGTTCGGACCGCTGTGACGGCTCGCAACAACGTATCGGTGGACATGAATTTGCCTCCTTAGATTCCCAGGTTGGGCCGTTCCTTTCGCACTCGGTTCGCCAGGACCCCTAGATGTCCGCGCCTGTCCATGTAGTCAATTAGATTTAGCACTTTGGCAGGCAAGGTCGATCCGCCTATTATGTCTAAGCTGACACGCAAAGGATTATTTTTATCCATCAGGTCCTGTTCGAGGTCCGCGCAAAGCAGTTCCAGGTCTTCGATGCTGTAAGCAGAGACTATCGCTTCTCGCAGCTTACGCTTGTCGGGAATGCGCTGTTCGGATTCCGGCCGTCTTATGGGATCGATCTTCACCGGAGGGGACGGCTCGTCGACTATCTTGGATATTGTAGTAGCAGAACTTTGCGGCCTGGGGAAGATTATGCTCTCGCTGCCGCGCAGATAGAGCACGGGCACTCCCCAATCACGCTCATCGTCGCTAGTCTGGTTGAATATAGCCATCCTGCCAAGCGTGACAGCTGTATCAACTGGCTGGCCTTCGGCTACAGCCCTGTAGAAAGCCCTGCTGAAGTGAATAACGTTTGAATCACGCACCGTATACTGCATAGCGACTACGGCGGGGATGCCCGCGCGGGTTAGGGCAGCAGCTACTCCGCTCCAAGCATTCACTCCATCGTTCCTTGCCCCTTCGCAGGACCCAAGCATAGTGAGGCGTACTCCCCTGGCCCTCAGGTTCAAAGCTAGTTTGTCGGCAGCGAAGAGGAGAGGCTCACGGTTGTCGCTCATCAGCACGAGATAACCTTTACCTTCCATAGTCCCCCGCCGTTCACCCAGGGTGCCCTTGAATACTCCGTGCCCGGAGAAGTGCAAGATGTCGGCTCCGTTGACCAGCACATCCTCTAGCTTCTCTATAGTGGCATCGGGGTAGTATTCCGCTTTGATATTGGCAACCGTTGACAAAGCCTGCCTTATCTTCTGCTCTTCCACATCCAGTTGCAAAGCGGGATACTCTTGAGTAGCCGGGTCGTCGAAGAGGGCTACCATCCTCAAGTCGCGTTCTCCAACCGGGTCGAGTGACGGGGGAGCCTGTGCCAGTACTTCACTTCGGACCAAAGATATCAGCGTGTCGAGCGCCAGGAAGCCTTCAATACCTCTCTGGCCAGGATGCGTACCCGGCCAGGCAACATATGTATACTCCCACGGTATGTTGCCAAGCTCGTAGGTATCGAGCCTTAGACGTATGCGCAGCCCTTCATCTGCCTTGAGGCGCGCGCGGCTCTGAAATAGCATCTCACGCACTTTAGTTGGGAAGAGTAAGTTGCCCAATTGTTCGCCCAGGGCCATCATACCCTGCTGGTCCAGGCTCCGTTTCTCCAATAGACGCAGCCTGCTATGAAGATCGCTCGGCACGGTGACTTCTTCAGCGTCTCTGAGTGACTGCTGACCGGCTGGAGAATCTGCTACGCGCACATCGAAAGTTTCGCTGCCATCCAGCTTGTAGTCAAAGGCTTCCAGGTCGAAATTGCAATACGTTCTGACCATAATGTTATGCTCATCCTTTGCTACTAAGCTGTCAGGTTTAGTAGCACGACTTCGCGCACGCCAGGAACTCGCTTCAAAATCTGCAACCTCTGCGAGTCGACCATATCGGCACCAGCGAGAATGACATAGGCTCCAAGCACTATATTGACTGCGGCCAGCAGCAGTTTGGCCTGTGGCAACACTGCCGCCGGTAAGCCGCCTATGAACTTGAGCATCTTCAAGGCTTTCTCGGCCAGGCTGACCTGCTGCTGGTATGTGCTGTCCAGCTTACCGACGCTCTCTATGGCGGCCCCAAACTTCTCCAGGGGCGCTTGACTGGACGATATAACTTTGCTTAATTCATCATCTATGGCCTTGGTGTCATATAGCTTCTTCAGCAGGCTCTCGAAAAGCTCGCCCCCTTTTAGTTGGTCTACCCACTCTACTACCTTTTCGCCCGCGATTTTCGCTACTTGCCCACCGACCAGAGCGAGCAGAGCATCATAAGCTTTGACTAGAAGATCACGGAAGAGGTTATAAAGACGTGTTACCTTTTCTGCCTGCCCCAGCGCCTGAGCGATGTCCATCCCTACCATGCCTGCTGCCCTGGCAACCTCGCCCGCGCCCAACCCCAACAGGCCACCAAACGCGGCCTGCCCTGCCTTACTGGCGCGGTCAGAAATCAGCGTCATCGTATCCTGGATGCTGTTCGTCAATTCCATGCGCGCTACGTCGATATTGGCGGGTATTCTGTCGCCGCTCCGCTCGACCCTGGACGCGGCCCCGGCCCCCGCTTCGCTCATGCCCAGCAGTATATCTAGGTGCTCCTCGACGCTATCGGAACGCGAGACGCCTCGTTCTAGACCCATATCTGCTACCGGCTGGATGCCTGCTTCTTCATCTTCGGCTGCCTGTAGCAGGTATACACTGACCTGTAGATCGGTCAATGCTTTAGCCAGCAACTTCGTTGACGCCTGCGCTCGCACATCGGCGTCTAATGCACCAAGCTCCCTCGCAGCAGCCTCAGTCAACCTGGCAGAAACCGGGGATAACTGCTCCGCCTGGTCGGCCAGCTTGTTGTACGAGGCGATGCCACTGCCTCCACGTTCGCCCGTGGGAGCAGCGGGCGCGGTGAATATGGCACGGACATTTTCTGCGTATGCCTGGGCAACCTGTTGGTAAGAATCTTGTGTGTCCATAATCGTACCCTCCTGTTTTACCGATTGGGGCTTTCGATATGCAGGCCCCTGAGAGCCTGGAGAGCCTTATCTACATCGGGACGTTTCCCTTTTATGCAATCGAACAGATAACCGAGGCAGTCCCTTCTCTGTAGGAAGTCAATTACGCCGTGTACTTTGATCTGCAAGCTATCCCCTGCGATGTCGTCCAAGCTAAGCCGTCCGTTTATGTCGTCGTTCTCGAGGCTACTTTGAACATCAGCACACAGTAGTTCCAACTCGTCCATGTTGTAGCGTTGCACAATTATCTCGCGCAACTTGCTGGTATCAAGTTGCTTGCTATTATCCCGGCTTTTACCCTTATGCTTCTTCTCGTTTTTTGTCTGCGCCCCCTGCACGTCCTGCGGCATGGGGAGTGTTTTTTGGCCGTGCCTGGGAAAGAAGAAGGGATCGGTCGAGGGCATATAGACCATGAAGCTGCCCCATTCGAGACTATCTTTGTGGGAAGCGTTGGCTTCGCGCAGAGCCTGGCGTGCCCAGATTACCCCCTCGTCAAGTGAGAGGCCTATTGCCAGGCAGTAATAGAACCTCTGGAAGAACTCTATGGCCGACTCGTTTGAGGTGCTACCTTGCAGGCCGACAACGGCCGGCAGACCGGCGCGCAGCAAAGGCTCAACGAAACGTCGTTGGCCGCTGTTGCATGCACTGAATACCGCTAGCTGCACACCTGCTTTCTTAAGCATGTTGGCGATGTCTTCGCTGTACAAACGGTCAAAGTGTACCTGCTTGTCGTCGCCCTCGTAGACCTCCTGCACCAGGTAGCCGTAGTCGTCTTTCTGGTCGACGTGGCCCGCATAGTGGAAGAGGGACGCGGGCCTGATCAGGGCAGTTTCTATATGTTCGCCTGCAGCATTTATGAACTCCGTTGCGAGGAGGCGCTCTACAGGCTTCAGAGCTGTCGACAGTTCTTTGTATTCTTCCCTTGTGTGCCACTCGTCCTTTTCACCGGACCAAAACGCGCCCGCGAATAGCATGCGGCGCCGTCCGAGGACCTTCGGATTTCGGGCGCGCCTGGGTGCGCCGCGTACCATTGAGATGAGGGGGTTCAGCGCCAGAAAGCCGTCCAGCCAGGACTCGTCAGGCGCGTCGGGGCTATACATGTACTCCCAGGGCATATCAAGTAGGTGCTCATCCAGGCACAGCCGGATGCGAAGACCGAACTCGGGATTGACATGCTCCAGACTGCGGGTGAGCAAGCTGTATACTTGCGTAGGAAGGAGCACCTCGCTCAGAACGCGTCCCATGTCGATAAGGTGTTTGCGAGCCTCGGCGTTGTCATACCAGAAGAACTTGGTAAAGCCTTGCTGGAAGTCTCGTAGCCGGTCAATATCGCACGTCACCGATATCGGTCTGCTCATATCGCCTACAGGCGAGCTATGCACAATAACATGCACCTGGCCCGGCTCGGACAGCCAGGCGCGTAACTCGAAGTCAATAAAGTCCATTGTGGACTCTCCTTAGATACCGAGATTGGGCCTTTCCTTGCGAGCCCATTTGATCAGATAGGCCAAGTATCCTCTTCTGTCCATATACTTTATAAGGTTAGATGCTTTACCTTCTACGCCATCCCCTCCTGCTATGTCCAGGCTGACAAGTAGCTCGATTCCGTCGTCGGCAAGGTCTTGCTTCACGTCTTGACATAATATATCCAACTCTTCCAGGCTGAAGCACTCAATTAGCGCCTTTCGCAAGGCAGGTCTATCTACAGAGGATGACATGGCGTGTGCGCTTCCGATCCTTTTTCCGACCATCGAAACAATTAGCTCGCGTTCCTGGTGGGCTGCCTGGGTCGAATCGAGTGTTGGCGAGTCCGCGGCCTGGGGGAAGATTATCATTCCCGGCGCAGGCATGTAGACCATGAAAGTGCCCCACTCGTAACTGATTTCACCGGACGATGAGCTAACATCCACCAGATTGAGACGCGCCCCTGTAACCGCCTCGTCAAGTGAGAGGCCATGCGCCAGATAGGCATATAGCTTCTGGCAGAAGGTAATTGCTGCTTCAACCGACACCTGCCCCTGAGTGCCAATAACCGCCGGGACACCGGCACGAAGAAGCGGTTCGACAAAAGTCCAGCGCCCGCTGTTGCATGCGCTGAAGACGGCCAGTTTCGTCTGAGCGTTCGCTAACATAGCCCCCAGGGTCTCGCTATATAGTGGCTCAACGTAAGTATTGTCACCCAACTTCAAGCCGGTGCCGCCAGTACGAAGCTCTTCCACAAGGTAACCACGGTCGTTGTCAGTATCAGTATGGCCGGCATAATGAAAGATCGCTGCCGGTTTCGCTAGCATTCTCGCAAGGCTCTCTTTATCCGCACGGGCAAAATCAATCAAGAGCGCATCGCTCGGAACTCTTAGCGCTTCCGACAACCGCCTGTGCTCTTCCAGCACACCCCAGGGATCTCCCCCACCCGTCTCAAACGCGCCCGCAAAAACCATTCTCTGTTCCTCTATAGGTAATTCGACTTTGAGTGACATAGCGGGAGCTTCTCGCACAAGGGATATACGGGGATTAAGAATAAAGAAGCCGGATAACGAATCGGGGTGGGACGTGTCAGGGTTGTATAGAAACTCCCAGGGTAAATCGGTCAGCGTGTCATCCAGGCAGAGCCTGAGGCGCAACCCATCTTCATGGCTAATTCGCTCCAGGCTCGCCAGCAGAAGAGTGTGGACAGGCCTTGGCAGGATAATCTCCGATAGCTTCCGCCCAACCTTGATCACTTCTTCGAGGATGTCGGGCTTCTGGTACCAGGCGGCGTCCTCAAAAAGGAGGCATGAATCCCTCAGAATGTCTTTGCCCGCAGCTACAGATACGGGCTTGGGCATATCACCAACAGGAGAGCTATGGACCATAACCTCTATATGGCTTTTGTCGGACCTCCAGGCCCTTATCTGGAAATCGAGAAAGTTCATCCCACCGGCCCCCTTCGGGAAATTACGAATTATGAGTTTTGAGTTTTGAATTAGAGAACGCCAAGTAATTCAAAATTCATAATTCAAAACTCATAACTCCGTTAAGCAGAGTGATAGGCTTCCAGCATCTTCAGCCACTTGTGCTTTTTGGCGAACTCCAGGTCTCCGTAGTAACGTGAGATGTCGTCCAGAGCCGGGAGGAGGTAAATCGAGACGCCACCGCACCCCTTCACGCCCTCTCCCGCGTCCGACTCGGCGATCACAAAGTTGTCTGGGCCTGGCACCAGCGCGGCTCGTACTTCCTTTGAAGCTTTACGCACACGGTCGCTATCGGTCAGCTTTTCCAATTCTTCGCAGAAGCGGGTGAGATCCCACAGGGTCTTATAGAAGAAGTGGTTTGACTTTCGCTGGGCTTTCCAAATATGGTCTGCTGCCTCTGGCATACCGGCGATGAGAGCGTCGGCCAGTTCGTCGATTGTCTTTACCAGTTTATCTACTTTTGATGGGTTGACGCTGGCTTGAGTGACCGAACCCTCATAGTTACGGTCCTTGTATGATTTGATGTAGGCGTGAACAATATGTGTGGCCAATTCTGGTGTAGATGCCGCGGGGTGATCGACCATCTGGCGCAGCACCTGCTCGTAGGGCCAGCCCTCATTCGGCTCAGACTCTTCGGAAGCCACAATATAGCGCACGTAAGGTTGCACCTGGTACGCCACCTCCAGGTTGCTCATCAGGCACGCATCCATCCCAAGCAGATCGAGGGGCTGGCCTAGCTTTTTCACAACCTTGTCAAGCACATTCCCTAGCTCGATAGTGTCAAGGGAGTGCCCGCTGCCGTCGTCCGAGCATATAGCCCGCTCACCCGGTGAAGGAAGGCTCATGATTTTCTCTATGGTAGGTCGAAAGAATGCCCTGGCAAGAGGGGTTGCCGAGCGCTGCACAGCTTCTCTTGAGTTGTAATTCAGTGCGCCGACCTGCCGGGCGATACGGTCCATCTCGCTCGGCTCCCAGCCGCCGCCGTGGTTCCACAAGACCAGGGCGTAACGCTTCGCCGGATACCTGTCCGCCGTCCACTCGACGAATTCGGTGAGCACCTCGGGTGATCCCGAGTCGGTCTCGCCTAGCGCCTCGCCTGCTTCGTTGGCGCCGTCCTTTTGTACAAGGAAGCGTTTGGTGCCCATGTTGCCGACGTTATCAAACTGCACGATTACATTCACATCCGAGGAAGAGCCTACAGAGCGCATCTCAGCCACGTCTGTATCCCCGGCGGCGGATAGGTTGTTGTCTCCGGCAAGGTAAACCATGAAAGTCCATTCTGCGGTTGGTTTCATTTTATTACGACCTCCTTTTAGTAACGCTTGTTAGAATACCGATAGATCAGGGCCTAGTGTAGTTACTATGGCGACTAAGGGCAAAAAGACGGCCCACGCTAGACTCTTTTGACGTGTCGAATATCTAAGTGGTCATAGGCCCTCTTTTCTTGTCTGCATAACTTTTCCTCGCCGTCTAGTGGGGTTATGGTTGGTCCACTTCAGCAACAGTCAATGCCTCAATGATTCCGGGATTGCAAGCCACATATATTGCGCCCTGCTTATCAATCCTGACCCAACCCGTGTCAGCACTGTCTGGTATCATCACTTTGATCCACCTCTGGCTAACCCAAATGCTATCACTAGCTCTCCCTAGAGGTATCAGGTTTGTACCTGGACCGAGTACATACTTCACATTCAAATTGGTCTCCGCGTTTGGCGAAGTGCGTAACCTCAATCCCCCAGAAATCACGGAACAGACAGCCAAAGGCGTTGGTATCTGTTTTTGCTGCGTGACTGAGGTTGCGGTTGGAGATAGAACCGGCGCGGAAGGCTGCGTCGACGGCGTTAGCGTTGCAATGGATGTGCTCAAAGTAGCCTGTGTGCTGGTTGCAATAGAGGTCGGGTTAGAAGTCTGCGTGGGGAGTGGAGTGCGCGTGGGTGAAATCTGTATCACAGGTAATCTATCCAAATCTGCCCTTTCACAGCGAATATATTCTACCTTGTCGATTTTGGATCTGATCCATCCTGGGTTTGGAACTCCCTCCACTTGTGCGTAGACCCATCTTTTTTGTAGCCAAATGTCGTCTGATACCCGCCCGAGGGGCGTCAATCCTGTGTTTTCGGCCAGATTATCCCCATTCTCCACTACTTCGGGGATGTAGTCATTGTAAAGCCATGGAGCGACACGCATGTTTACTCCTCTTGCTATGCTGCAAGGGGCTGGTAGTGTCAAGAAATATACTGTCAGCAGAAGTAGGGGAATCATTGCCATGAAAGCAACCATAGCCGGTATACGGAACCTGGGTGGGATCTTGGCCAGAAGATTCGGGCGGCCATCAGGGAAGACCCTGCCTCCAAAACGCCGCTCTTTCGGGAAGAGGATAGGCTCACCATCTCCGATACGCAGATACAGAACCGGAACGCCCCAATCTCTCTCTGCCGGGTCGTTGCTCTGGTTAGCTATGGCCTGTCGACCTAGAGCCACAGCGAGATCAACCGGCTGGTGGCTAGCTAGCACTTCGTAGAAACGCTGGCTGAAGTAGTCAGCGTTTGTATCACGAATTGTGTATTGCATACCGACTACAGCCGGGATGCCACTGTGCGCAAGGGCAGGCACGATGCCACTCCAGGCGTTGACTTCATCTCGCATCCCGCCTTCACAGGCACCAAACAACGCAATGCGAACTCCCCTGCCGGCCAGGTTCATAGCAAGCGTTTCGGCGGGGAAAAGGGCGGCTTTTCCATCCTCAGAGAGCAGTACAATGAAACCGCCACCTTCTACCGTACCGTAAGTAGCCCCCATTTCACCTTTGAACTCCCCATGTCCAGAGAAATGGAAAATATCAACGTTAGAACCCAGAGCGTCCTGCAAAGTTTTGACTTTTGTCTCCGGGTAATATTCAGGCTTGATCATCTTGACACCGGCCAGGATCTGTTCGATGTTCTGACGCTCAGTATTGAGTTCCAGCTTGGGGTACTGAGGAGGATCGTCAGGATTAGCCATTAGTGCTACCAATCGGATGGGGCGCTTCCTTATTGGCTTCCAAGTCTCACGAGTACGCTCAAGCATTTCATAACGCACCATGGAAACCTTAGAATTGAGGACCAAGAAGCCATTGAGATTCTTTTGGTCAGGCGGTGTGTCAGGCGGGCTTATATAGCTGTACTCCCACGGCACGCTCGCCAGAGCATAGGTCTCGAGTCTCAGCCTTATACGCAGGCCTTCGTTCTCCTTGAGGCTGTCTAGGCTATCGTTGAGAAGCTCACGCGTCTTGGGTGGGAATAAGATTTCGGCCAGTTCTTCACCTACAGCTATCATCTCCTGCAAGCCGAGGCCCCTGTTTGCCAACTGCCGTAGACGCCGCCGGAGGTCCTTCGGCATGATGACTTCCTCTGCCTCGCCAGGGGTCATATCACCGGCGGGTGATCCGATCACTCGCACACGAAAACGCTCGTTGACGTTACCAGCATCTTCCTTGTCAGTACCATCCACAGCAACGCCAATGGCACTCTCTTGGTAATTGTATGCCTCTAGATCGAAGTTATGGTATCTCATAGTGCTCATAAGCGAATACTTCTACGTACTGACTACGTGTGAGACATGCTCTAGCTTTCTTACGATCATGCATTAATAGAGGGAAGGCAACCCAGCCTTGATATAGTCAGGCAAGTTACGCTGCTGCCTCAGTCGATCAAGGAAGGTGCTGTCGTCCGCGACGGTCAATGGGTCCAGTTTGAGGGGGCCTAGCAGTTTTGATAAGGGAACCGAGGGTGCGCGCGTTGGCAGCAGCCCCCGATCAGCCTCAAGACCGCGCAGACCTTCGGAGAAATAAGTTCGCATAACCATATCTTCAGGGGCGTCCTGGTCGAGGACCAAGCCCCAGGCGGACCCACCTCGTGGGACTTCCCTTGAGGGGTCCTCAAGCTCAATCGCCAGTTCGCGCAGTCTGCGTAGACCATCTTTCAGGCGATTCTTGGCTTCACGCAGCGTTATGGTGCCCACAATCGGGTCCGCGTCTTCTTCAGCCAGGTTCAATAAGCGTTTTGCTCCGCCTACCCGCCACTCTTCGGTCCCTGTGGTAAAACGCGACATCATGCCTGGCTGCCCATAGCGTGGGACGCCGTTGACGATCACCATGCTTATAGCCGTCTCAGCTGCCTCGAGAAGCGTTGCATACGGGTCGCCTTGCTGACTGTTTATGACCAACATATCGGCATATTTACCCTGTTCAAGTGAGCCTAGTGCGCGATCCCAGCCCAGGATGCCGGCTCCGTTCCTGGTAGCCATCTCCACGATCTCGCGGTCGGTGAAGAGTCCACCCTGGTCGGCGCTCACCAGGCGAGCTACTTTCAGTTCTCCCAACAGGTTCTTGCTGCCACTGGGCGACCAGTCGGAGCCGATCCCAATGCGCACACCCCGCGTCTTTGCTTCCGCTACCCTCGCTGTCTGACCGTACAACAGCAAATTGCTGAGCGGCGACCAGACCATTGCGCCACCGTTTGCCGCCAGCGTTGCGAAGTCTTCGGCTTCCAGTGCGGCGCAATGGATACCGGCGAGTGACGGTTTGATGGCCCATCTTCCGTCGGGCATCTGCAAGTCTGCGAAGTGCTGCCTGGCTTGTGGGTCTGTACCTTCGCTCATATGCAAGAGCAGACACGTGCTACCCTCTAATCGTTGCAAGAACTTGGCGGAGTTGACAGCTTCCACATCGGCGATATGGCCGCTCGCCTCGGGGAGATCAGGTACGCCGGTCTGCTCCACATTACGCACAGCACCCCGGTAATAACGCCTGATACCGGAGTTGCTGTAGAGGGCGATACCCTGGCTCGTTGTCACTCCGCCCAGCAGACATTTACATTCTACATAGCGAACCAGGGCCTCGACGTAACCCTGGCCGCTGGCCTGACCCAGCACCTTCATCGGTCCGCTGATCAACCGGCGGTAGTCTTCTATGCCGGCCCACTTATCGCGGTTGGTATATTTCTTCGGCACATCCCACAGCCTGAGCACGTTATAGCTCAGGTGGTTGTGTAGTTCGATCAGACCCGGGTAGATAGTGCCTCGCGTGTTGATAACAGGCGCTTGCTCGAAGCCCGGAGGGGGCGGAGCGTCTATCGGGACTACCGCCGCAATTCGCGCTTCGTCAATGTATACAAGACCGCGCTCGATTACACGACGCTCGGTGTCCATTGTTACTACTCGCCCTTTAAGGGCGTAGCGGGGTCCGGTCAGCAATGTGGTAGAACCAGGGGGCATAACTCTTTCACCTCACTTTATTATGTGGTACTGGAGAAAGGCGCGATCCAGATCAGGGTATGGCGATCATCCGGATTGGGGCGTTTGACGCAGTTATTGTGCCGGGGGGTGGCAGCGCGTCCCCAGGCGTCATCTCCCAGGAAATCGGGCACGCCAAAGGGCAGGTCGCGGCGCGGGATAGGTGCGTAATCTGCTTCGATGAACTCGGTACCGTAGTTAGGCTTCGTGGTATCCCCATCGCTGTCGGGGGTGACAATACCTCTGAGTTGCGGCACCGCAGCCCTCCATGCATCGAGCAGTTTCGTTTCGTCGTGGCTGCTGGGGTGGGGCAGGTTGAACAATGGCACGCTTCCACGTCCGGGCCACAAGGTGACAGCACGTTGGGCCTGCGCGCCGAGTGCGATTATAGCTTGGACAGATGGACCCCTGGCTTTGGAGAGCACGTTGTTGCGCCACGCGATTTGTGCCGGGTCGTTCAGCACCTGGCCGCTCTTAGACGCCTTGCCTGGAAAGAGAGCGTAAGCAAATGCGTTGAGGCATAGGTAAGAGCGGGTAAGGCCGATCTTAGTTAGCAGCCCTTGCACGCGCTGGCCCGCATCGCCAACAAGCGTACGGGAAGCCACCCGTTCGGTCGGTCCCGGATCAGACGCAATGCATAGGACACGGGCAGTACCATCCAGCCGTCCTCTATAGAAGACAGGTCCCCAGTCGTACCAGAAGATATCTTTATGCTCGGAGTAATCGGGAACGTCGGCGAAGAGTTGCGCGAAGTCTTGGGGCGGGCCGGTGTCGAACTCAACCATGTAGTCACTCCTTGTCTATAAAGGATGCATGTGGCTCAAATCTATCTGTTTCCTTCGCTGATACTCCACAATCGCACGGTTTTAACCCCTTCTTTACTGCTTCCACAGTCCCTCCAGCTGCCCCTGGACGTACTGCTTGACGAAGTGGGCGCTTAGCATATTGGGCCCAGGCGGGTTGAAGGCGTCCACGAGGGCATCTATGCGGTGATGAAGAGCGTCCTCAAAGACCTCACGCACTGAGCGACCCGGATCGCGGCTGCTTTTGATATTCCCCAGGGCCGCGTAGGTGGAGTTATCGTACTGGAATGCTTGATCTTTGTCCGGCTCGTAGAATCCTTCCGGGCGGTCGGCATTGTAGCTGATCTCCAGCACATCTTCAGCGGCACGACGGGCGTCTGCCGCGCCCCTGCGGAAGTCGTACTCGCGGAATTGGCGGTCGAGAAAGGCACCCATGGCTTGCATATGGTTGCCGTGCAGGCGGCTGTCCTCTCCACGCGGCATGACAAGCGCGAAGTTACCCAGCAATTCGACGGGCGGGCGGTTCATGCCGGGAATAGCCCTTCCTCCGCCTGCCTCCTCAGAGCCTCCTTCTGCACGAACCGAAGGTAGGATCACCTCGTTCTGGAACTGGATCGCGCTGCTTTCGTTCATCGCGGCGCTTATCAGTCCCAGGCCGTGCTGCAACAGGCCGGGCCGAGGCGGGTCTGTTGTGAGCGGGCTGGTGCTCCTGCGCCAGGGATTCACGACCACCATGACGCGGTTCTTGAGGTCAGGTCCGTAACGGCGCTCATGATGGTACCAGGCGAGGTCAATAGGCAGGTTGTTGAAGGTGCCCCCGTCGCAATACCAGAATTGGCGCTCGCCCTCGAAATTAGGTGGCTGGGCGTACTGGTTGGTGTCACTAGCACGGCGGGCGAGTTTTACAAGTGGGAAGACGAAGGGAATGGCAGC
The DNA here is from genome assembly GCA_038246925.1 of Chloroflexia bacterium. Classification (GTDB taxonomy): domain Bacteria; phylum Chloroflexota; class Chloroflexia; order QHBQ01; family JADMIH01; genus JADMIH01. The sequence continues at coordinate 7,549 of JBBRVL010000005.1, read as the reverse complement.
CGAGGCTCGCGCCACCTCACCTATTCGCTGCCAGAGGGGATCGGTTGGCTGTGTGGCGGTGAGAGCAAAGCTTTCCTGTTCGGCATTACGAGCCTCTATGTATGGTTCAGCGCGCCTGGAAGCCGGTTGGTGTATGCGAGATGTGTAAGATAGAGGCGTGGTGTTGGTAATCGTCATAGCGAAGGTAAGCTCGGCTGCTCGGAAGGGAGCACGTTTACCCTGGTTCGCCGGGTCTTTCCAGGTCAACTCCTGCAGGGCCAGTTCCTGCAGCCGCCTTGCGCTCAGCACGGACGGTGGCTCACCCTCGGGCAGGTTAGGATCGAGCAGGTCGACTATATCTATCTGGTCAACCCAGATGTTGTGCAGGCTGGTATCACCCCCTCGGTAAGAGAGACCGTGCGCGATCAGAGCACCGGTGGTCGCCCCGGCAGATGCGCCCGTGATAATATCTATCTCGTACATATCGCCGGCGTCGGCGAAGGCCTTCATAAGCTCATCAAGCGCCCCCGCAATATAGGAGCCTAAAGAACTTCCACCACTCAGGACCAGCGCAACCTGTTTCTTTGGCATGACTCACTTTTCCTTTCTGTAAAATTTCAAACTAATATCGCCTGGAGTCTATAGCTCCGGCCAGTGGAGGACTATGATACCAGAATTGTTTGCCTTGCGTGCAACTCTGCTCAACCGGATTAGCCGCACCCCGATTTCCGTGCCTCCTGGGTTGCTTTCCACCGTTCGTCCCAGGCTGTCATGTCCCCGTTTAGTCCATCGTCGATATGCACAGTGTCTTTATCGGCGAAATCTCCACCCCATCGCAGCCCAGAATCGTTGCGTACCGCATCGATGAAGCCTTTTACGTTTTCTTTGCCTGGCTTGGAGAGATTGCCGCCCAGGCAGCTTGAGTTGCACCACTTCTCCTTGTTCGCCCCATATAAGACGTTCATATCTATGGCATGCCCTGCCATATGGTTTGACTTGCTGGCCGGCTTCACTATGGCTCCCTTTACTTTGCTCGATGTGCGGAAGGAGCTTGTGATGTGCAGATTCACGTTGTTGTCCGCCGCGTGCTTGTTGATGGCATCGAGCGAATCGACGAACTCCACGTCGGTCACGACCTGCTTGCCGGTCATGTTGCTGCCACTATAAGTGGTGAGCGCACAGGTAGCACCCCAGGTTGGGACTGACCAACGCTGCACAGTGGTTACATCTGTAGAGTTCTTCCGTTGGAGCGCGGGCGATTTGAGGTTGGAGCGATCTTGTTGCCGCTGGAGGAAGCGCTGCACGGCGCGGTTGCCGTAGGTCTGTTGCATTTGCTGGAGGAGAGCGGTCTGCACGGCTGCGTTGCCGCGTGCGCGTAGCGTGCCGCCTCGCAACAGGGGGCCGGTGTGGCGGGACGGGTGTTGATCAGCATCCGGCAGAGCGCCGTTGTAAGCATGGCGCTGGGCAGCAGCTTCTTCGCGTTGTGCTGCGGTATGCCTTGCACTTTGCTCTTCAGTTTTCCGGTCGTAAGCGACAGCCATAATGGATACTCTTATATATGCTCGGTGAGTATACGACCGAGCCTGTCCTCGCCTCTGCCCCTCTAGCTATGTCTGGTTATATCAGAGAAGCGTTAGCAAAACGTTAGGTCTGTAAGACAGTCGGCTAACTAACCTGGAAGTGCATGATGTCCTTATAAGTGGTTGCTCCATCGCCACCCCACTTGAAGCCGGCGTCTTTCATCGCTTTCACGAGGTCTTTCGGCAGGTTGAGGATACCCTGTCGACCATACTTGCGGAGAGTGAATGCATCTTGCCCCTCTTTCTTCTTTTCCAGGGCATTTCGCTTCTTCTTCAAGAGCGCATTGGCTTTTGTAAGGGCGGACTGCTTGGTGCTCAACGCCTTTTTGGCTTTGGCAAGTTCTGCGTTCTTCGCCTGGAGCGCCTTCTTCAAATCGGGAAGCTCAGCCTTCTTCTCCTTCTTCGCTTTCTTTACCACATCCTCTGCCTGTTCTACTTGCTCCTTTGCCAGGTCCCTGTCAGCTTCCAGAGCAGCTTTCTCGGCTGACAGAGTAGTTACCTGCTCTGACGGGCCTGTGACCTCACCTTCCGCAGTCTCTACTCCCTTGACAGAGGCGTCGTACCGCTTCTGCTCGGCCTTGTACCTCTTCAATTCGTCCTCTAAAGTCTTGATCGGGTCCTGCGCGCCCTTGACTTCGGTGTTCTTCTTGGTGAGTTGCGCCTTGATCTCGGTGCTCTGCTTATCTATCTCCGCGATGACGGTTTTGGCCTTCTCTTTGGCCTCTTTGCGCATATCGTTGGACGCCTTCTTGTCTTTCAGTACGGCATCCCTGTCCTTCTTGATCTGCTCCTTGCTCTTGGCCAGATCAGATGCCTTCTTGGTAAGCTCGTCCCTCTCTTTGGTGAGCTTCTCCTCTGCCGGTTTCAATTCCTCGATACGCTTGGTCATGCCTGCTTCGTTGTATGACGCCTTGAAGCGGTCGCTCGCCAGCTTGAGGGCATCATAACTGTCCAGGCTCATACTTTCGCCTGGGTTATCCTTTTCCATGTCGAGGCCAGTAAGTGTGCTGATTACTTTGCGGTGCGCGGCGTTGTCAAGGTGAGGGTTGGTATCAGGGTCGAAGTCTATGGCTTTGCCTGCGGCGTGATTGCTCCAACTTCCAGTGCTGGTAGTGCGGACCTCGAGCGCCCAGGGCATCTGCTTGACCGGAGCGGTGGGGTACTTCGTCTTGAGCGCAGTTTCAGCCGTCTTGAGCGCAGAAACCAGGCTTGGGTGGCCCTTGGCGTTGGGGTAGTGGTAGAACGGGGCCGGGAGCATACTGGCGAGGTATGGGAGGGGCCGGGTGGTGACGCCTTTGTCTTTATAGAGCTGGCAGAAGTGAAGGTAGCGTGCCTTACCGCTAAGATTTGGTCGCGTTGATCCATCGAAGTACTTACGAACTTGTTTGAATGTATCATCGTTCCAGTCGTCGTCCCACTGTTTCTTGACGGGGTCGACAGGCGTTGTGCCTGGGGGGTCGTCACGTTGGATGGAGAGTGGTGTACGCTGCAAATGCGGGCCGGGAATGCCAGAGCTCTGGCCGTTGACTACGTTTGGTCGAGGTACAAGGTCCGAGCCTATTGTGCCAGCTTGTACTGTGCGCTGGGGTTGTACTGCGGGGAGAGCGCCCAGCGCGTGTTCAACCGCGCCCTTGACCTTGGTCTGGTCCTTGTCCTTGTCCTTCTTGCTCCTGACCTTGCCGTTTTCCTCGACTACCTCCGAACCCATGAGATCTTCATGCCCTCGGGCAAGCGGCTGGATGCTCTCTACGTAGTTGTCTCGAAGAGTCTTTTCGTGTACGGCGCTCAATACCAGCGGGTTCTTCTTGTCACCCCTGGCGCGGCTCAGTTCCCTGTCTAATGCTGACCTATTAGCTTTCTTGAGCTCCTCATAGTAGTTGGAATAGCCGCTGCTGTAGTAGCCGCGAAATCGCATCATGCTCTTTTGTAGATAGGCGCCCTGGTCGGCGTCTGACTTTCCGGTTAACTCTCGCATGTCTTTCTTGATTTGAGCCTCAACCCAATTCTCGATATTCTGAAGCTGGCCCGACAGCTTTTTACCGTCCTTTTCATGCCAGCTGGAATTGATAGCGTCGAACAGGACCACCTCGGCGAGGTTGGTGGGCACTCCTGCCTTTTTCATTTCCGCATCGCTCTTGAGATTGCCCTTGTTGTCAACTGCGTTCCCGAGTACCGTAGCGATTGTGCCGCTTGCGCCACTATGCCCGGCCAGCACCACACGACCCCGCGTTACGCTGGCTAATGTACCCACCTTGCCCCAGATCTCATTGAGGTAGTCGTCGCCGTTGAAGTTCTTGCCAAACTGGGCTCCTAGCTGGGCTGTGTATCTGCCTTGTGGCATCACGGCAACCATTGGGCGGCTCTTGGCATTGAGATTGGCCTCGTTGACGGTCCCTAGCTGCTCTTCCATGCGGTCAACGCCCACGTCCCTGACGGTTCCGGCCTCCATTCCTCCTACTTCGACCTTTTTTTTCTTCCCATTTACCTTGACCGATTCCATCCTAGAGACTTTTCGCTCACGGTAACCGATGCCAAACCCGTGCAGATAAAGCATTACGTCCACGCTCTTAGCGTTGAGAGGGTTTGGCACAAGCACTATCGCTTTCCCCACACGCTTAGGGGTATCCGCTTTCGATTTCGAGGGCGTAGGTGTTACTGCGGTAGGGTCGGAAGCTAACTCGTCTGTTATAGACTTGACTTTCCCTTCCCCACCCCACTCCTCGCCTTCATCTTTGTCATCTACGATATTTCCGTTCGTCAATCCCACGATATGGTGGCGAATGATCGCCTTCGTCCACCCTTTCTTCTCAAACCGTGCCTCGCCCTTGTTCCACCCGGCCTTCTTGCGGGTTCGCGTTACCCCTTGGGCGTCCGTGTCTGTAATGGTGTCATTGGGCGGGGCAGGTTGCCTCTGCACCTGGACATGCTTCCTTTGCACAGTTCCACGGGGTTGCAAGTCGGCCTGCGCGCCCGAAACTACTCTATCTGCGGCGGTTTCCGCAGTCTTCTCAAAACTATCCGAAGGGTCGCTGATCGATACACCACCCGGAGCGGGTGTGCCTGACACCGGCCCCTGCGATTGCTGAACGGTATGAGTCGCCTCGTGAGCCAGCAGTCGCATCCCTTCCGAGGACGAAGGGTTATATGTTCCCTCGCGGAAGAAGATATCCTGCCCGCTGGTGAAGGCAGTTGCCTGTATCGAGCGATTCAGGCTGTCCGCCTCGCCATCTGTATGCACCCTCACGCCTGAAAGGTCGGCCCCCAGGCTTTCTCCAAGACGCCTCTGCACGCTCGCATCGAGGCTGCTGCCCGCGCCTTCCTGGGCCTCGACACGCTCACCAAGACTCTGCCTAGCGCTCTCATTGTCGGGCAGCTTGCCGATACCCTTGTACGGAGCGAAGTGCTTGTTCATTATGCCTGTGCGGCGCGCTGGATCGGTCGTCCTGCTGAGCATTTTCGGCTCGGCGATTTTCAGGAACTGACCGGCGGCAGCAGTTGTATAGTGGGTTGTCCAGTTCGCATCGCTCGCAGGCCAGGGGAATTTCTCCCACTGAGCCTTTGCCCTGTCGGCAGCGTCCTTTGTCTTGGTCGCCCCGGCGATCTTGTCGGCGGCTGCTTTGGCGTTAGTAAGCTCAGTAACCTTCGCGGCGGCATCTTTGGCAGCCTTGTCAGCCTCAGCAACTTTAGCCTTCTTGAATTCCGGCACCGATGCCTTCATCCCGTTGTGGACGCTACTGGGGTTATTCAACCAGGTGCTGATGAGCACCGCCTGTCCCCTACCGCTGGGCAGGAGGGTACCATAAGGCACGCCGGTACCGGTGCTCTTCTTCTTAAGGTCGTCAAGTGTATCGTGGGTATGCTGCAGCTGGGCTACCTGTACCGCGGGGTCCTGCCCGAATATCTGGAAGCGCAACACCCACTCGTTGGTCCTTATGGCTTCGATTGACTGGGCATCGCTCACCACTTTGTCCGCCGCAGCCTTCGCGGCTGTCACCCCGGCGATAAGGGCATCCGCTTTCTGATCCGCGCTTGCGCCCCTGGGAGGCTTCTTCGGAATGCCGGACCAGCCCGCAAGCTCCGCCCAGCGAGCGTCTATCTTCTTCTCTGCCTGCTTCGCTTTGGCTTTGTCGGCGCCTGCCAGGTCGGCTTTGAAAGCGGTCAGGTCCTTTGAAGACTGGTCGTGCTTGGCGGCCCACGTTTTGGCGAAGGCGTAGGCTTTAGACGATATCATCTCCTTGCCGTTGAGCGTCATGCTGCCTTCCGAGGCGTTGCGCAGGTCCAGGGAATTGTAAACCTTATTCAACTCCTTCGGCGGGGCGAGCTTACGCATCTGCTGCTCGTTGCCCAGGGTTGGTGTGCCGCGTCCCAGGCCGTACTGGCCGAGATGCAGGTTGTACACGTCGTCGGGGACGCTCTTGAGCATCGCGGGCAGGGAGGCGTTCGCTGTCCACTGCCCAAAACCGAATGTAAATACGCCGGTGTCATAGGTCTGCACTGTGTCGAAGTGACCCTCGATTTCGCTCGTTGCGGCGAAAATGTCTTTCTCGGCCTTGATAGCTGTGCTGACCTTGCCCGCGGCAACCAGTTTGTCAAAGGTCTTGTCGAAGAAGGCTTCAGAGCGACGTTCCCCAGCCACGCCCACGGTGCCCTTGTACTTCGTTTGGTTGCCTATGTCAAAGAATCCCTCGACCTTCGTTCCCGCCGAGGGCTTGAGTGTGCTGAAAACGTAAAGCTCCTTACCCCTGTTTGTGGGAATCTTGATAGCATCTCCGTCCTTGGGCGTGTGACCGCTCAGTGACACCACAAGGGCGCTCGCCGAATACGTGCCCACAGCCACCGGCTTGGTTGAGCCACGCCCATTGTTGTCGAGGGTGATTGTTAGCTGAGGCGCGCCCGATGCAGGAAGCAAGACCACCGGGGCGTCTACGGTTGCTTTGCTGGCTGCTATTTTCACCTTTGTTCGCTCTCCCAGAGGAGAGCTTGCTCCCGCGGCGGTCAGGTACTCGCTGTCAGGCATGGTGCGCGTTGCGTCGAACTCGGCGGGAGCAGTGGGCGCGGCAGGCGTGGTAGGCGTGGGCGTGGGCGTGGGCGTGGTAGTTGGGACAGGTGTAGTAGGTGTCGAACTGCCGCCTGTAGGAGTTGCAGCAGTTGGGCCGGAAGTAGCTGCCGCTACCGGAGTAAATTTCCAGCCACCATCTTTGCCCGTTGCCTTAATAGTAGCCCCATCGACCTTGAAATTAAGCCCCGAAAGCGTGAACTTGGGTAGCGGGGGTGGCTTCACTTTGGAAGCCCTTTTCTTGCTATCATCGCGCTGTACGCTGACGCTTGCCGTATGGGGCACAGTTTTAATTCGCTGGAGGAAGCGCTGCACGGCGCGGTTGCCGTAGGTTTGTTGCATTTCCTGCATCAAGGCGATCTGCACCGGCGCATTGCCTCGCCCACGCAGACCGTTGTTACCCAGCATGGTCACGGAATTCAGAGGCTTATCATCAGGCTGCGTTTGGCGCACGTGATCGCTATGCGCCGCGTGATTGCGCTGCACGGCACCTCGCTTTGCGCTCCGTCCGCTAGACATTCGGCTGGCAACAACAGCCATCGATCTCTCCCCTCAACTTTTCAGCCCTTGAGCACTCCCATGTAATATTGCTCAGTAATGGCCGCACCAGGGCACTCCTTTTTATTGTAGTTGCGATGTGAAGCAATTCCACCCCATTTAAGGGGGTCACCAGGCTTGCGGCCGTTCGGGTAAAGCAATTGCAGTTGGAAGGTGCTAAGCCGCTTTTGTAACGTCGTCACGGCATGCCGTACAAGTTGCTCTACTTGAGGAGGCCACTGCTTGTGCTCGTAATACCCAACCACCTCTATGCCGATGGAGTAGTGCTTTGGGAGCTTTATGTCTTCTCCGATCATATTGCCCTCTTTGGCGTGGTACCCGACCTCGTACATCGGTGTGAAGAGCCAGATATAGCGGTCGTCAATAAAGAGGTGCG